>JBFKXV010000037.1:0-11356 GCA_041637935.1 Burkholderiales bacterium
ATCTGACATTGCAGTTATTCGATCAGCTGTATTTTGAGCGGCTATGAAATGAAATCTGACGTGGCCGTCACGATTCGGGCAGCCGACTGGGATCGTGATCAACAGTTGTTGCGGTCAATTCGCGAAGCGGTCTTCGTGCGCGAGCAGAAGGTTCCAGTCGAGCTGGAGTGGGACGGCAGCGATGCGCGATGCGCTCATGTGATTGCGTATGTCGAAGATGGCCAGGCAGTTGCCACCGGGCGCTTGCTGCCTGACGGGCACATCGGCCGTATCGCGGTGCTCAAGGCGTGGCGGCGCCATGGGATCGGATCGCGCGTGCTGCAGACCTTGATTGACACCGCTAAAGCCAACGGTATTGCAACCTGCGCGCTGAATGCACAGACGCACGCGTTGTCGTTCTACGAGCGCCACGGATTTGTCGCGCAGGGTGAGGAGTTCGATGAGGCTGGCATTCCTCATCGGCACATGGTGCTGCGGCGCTGAGGACTAATCAGTGCTGGTTGGCCCCGTTTTAAACGTGATTGCGTTTTAAGTGCCGCTACGTTTGCAAGTCGCCGCGTTTGAAACTGAATGTGCGCCGCTCGAGCTCGACGCCGCCGGCGCCAAAACTTCGTTCGTCAATGCTGACAGTTCCGTCTTTGCCTGCCAGAACCACCGTCGACGCCCTCGTTCCGTAACGCTCGGAAACGATGAATGGCGCGGACAGTGTCCGCTCCCATTCAACCGGCACGCCGGTTGACGGAAGCTCAGCGTCTTGTGCCGGACTCCGGTCCGCCAGCAATTCGAACAACGCCTCGTTGCGCAATGCGCCGTCAGTTTGCAGGACCTGCTGCAACCTTTGCTTGGCCCGCTGCACTTTGGGCCACGGCGTATCGAGTGAATCGTTGCTCAGGCCATGCACCCCCGGGGAGACGGGTTGGACCGTAGCAGGCTGTGCTTCGCGCCGACGATTCGAGACGAAAAACAACGAGTCGGCGTCTCCAACCAGCAGGTTGCAGCCAGGATAGTCGGCCAGTGGCTGCGCGATGTGATGAACGTAATCCTGCGCCCGGTCAGCGGAGCCCACGTAGTCCCTTACCAGGTGGCCACGCGAAAAATGGGCGGCGGATGCTGGTGCAGCACCGTCGCGGTAGTTGGTCACTGCCGCCCATCTGCCGTCGACATGGGTGGCAAGCCAGCTGCCGCCTTTCTCCAAATCGCGTCCACCGAGCACAGCAGGCATGTCGTCCCAGTAGTCCAGCGCCAGGCTCGGACGGTCCAGATACTCATCACGATTGGCAGCGAGCACCAATGAGTAGGCCGGGTGTGCCTGCCAGGCAAATACGATCAGACACATCAGGCTGTCTCGCTGGCGAACGTCGCGCTCTGAAAGATCTCGGTGTGGCGCTGACGCTCGCCCTGAAGCCAATCGGCAAGGTTGGTCTGCGCAACGCACTGGCGCATGGTCGACAGGAAAGTCGTCCGATCTTCGATGTCCTCGTACACCTCCATCCACAGCAAGGGTTCATCGACTTTGCTCATCAGCCGACCATCGACACCGGTGAGCGTCCGCATTTGTTCGATCGTTTGTTTTGCGGCTCGCGAAGCTTCGGCCACATGATCGGGCGACACGCGGTAATAAACAAAACAGGAAACGCTCATTTGCCACTCCGCGCCAACAGGTCACTCGCTGCCGAGATGACGCTCAGTTCATGGCCAGCGGGGGTACGCAACTGCGGATCGGTTACATTGGTACTGGTTTTTATCGAATCTCGCTGCAGCACGGCCAGAAAGTCGTAGCCGCCATTCTCGTTGGCTGCCGCATTGACCACCGTTCCCGCGGTCTTGCCGTCAGCCGCATTGACGACCTGATCAGCAGCGAGGATCTCCTGGCCGCTGCGCCCGTAGTACAGCAGCCGCTTCAAATCACCCAGATAATGCATCCGGGCGACGATCTCCTGACCAGGGTAACAACCTTTCTGGAAACTGATTGCGCCGTAGGCATCCAGTGCCAGCATCTGCGGCACAAATGCTTCCTGCGTGGCACTGGTGACGGTGGCAATGCCGGCACGAATCGTCTGCAGCTGCCACAAATTCGATCCAGCCGGCCGCATTGTTGCGCTCAAACTGGCCCACGCCGGGCTCGCCTGCGCCGCCTGACAAACCACCAGATAGCGGTCTCCGGGCAGCGTCAGGACAATGCCTGCATCCACCCGGGTGGCCGCAAACGAGTGTGCTGACGGCGATGCCAGCGAGGCCGTCAATGCCGCGGCAGCCTGCGGCCCGGTGACGCCAAGCAGGGCAAATTCAGCAGTCGCTACAGCAAGCTTGACCTTTGCCCGCAGCACATATTTCTGCAAGCGTTGCGCGACTGGTGCGGCAAGCTCGTCCGGCAGCACCATGCAGAAAGTATCACCGTTGTGGAACAGCAGCATGGTCGCCAGCAGGCGTCCTTTGGGATTGCAGTAGCCGGTGTACTGGGCATGTTGCGGCGACACGGCCGCGACGTCACTGGTGAACTGCGAATTGAGAAACTCCGCCGCATCCGCCCCTGATGCGGTAATCAATCCCGACTCGGTGAGGGGAACAACGACGGCGGCCTCGCGCGCTGCCCGCGCTTCGCCGGCAGGATCACCGAAATCGGTGATCACGCCCCGTTCGCCGGCCCGCGCGCCATTGGCGGCCAGTTCGTGCTGCCAAGCTGAGTTCCGTTCCATGGCGTTAGTATACGGGCGCTGATTAATACAAGGGCCTGGGTGCAATGAATCGAATCGAACCGATGAATCGAATCGAACCGATGAATCGAACCGAACCGATGAGTCGAATCGGACCGATGAATCGAACCGGACCGGTGGAACGTATCGACGTGCCAATACGCGCCTCGGCGAGACTCGCGCTGCTGCTCACAGCCGCGCATGCTGCCGCAATTTTCGCTGTCATGGTGATGCCCGTAGCATGGTGGCTGCGTCTGGTGGGGTGCTCGCTGATTCTAGTGAGCGGCACTGTCATGGTTTCCCGCAATGCGTTGCTCAAGGCATCCGATTCGGTCGTTGGACTGCAACTCAGTCGAGACGGTTCCTGTCAGATGCAAATGCGCGATCAGCGTTCTGTGAGCGGGGTGGTGTGTCCGGGATGGTTTGCGTCGCCGTTGATGATCGTGCTACAGATTGCCTGTCCGGGAAGCCGTTGGCGGCGCAGTGTCACCCTGTTGCCAGATGCGGTTGATTCAGAAATTTTGCGCCGGTTGCGCATTTTCCTGCGCTACGTAATCGAACCCCCGAGCCGGAACAAGTAAAGTGTCTTCGGCTTGCGGCAGCTGGTTCGGATAGTCACGGCTGTAGTGCAGACCACGGCTCTCCTTTCTCAGCAACGCGCTGCGGACGATGAGATCAGCGGTGAGCACCAGGTTGCGCAGCTCGAGCAAGTCATTGGAGACCCGGAAATTCGAGTAGTACTCGTGAATTTCTTCTGACAGCAACTGAATGCGATGCATGGCGCGCTCGAGCCGCTTGTTGGTTCGAACGATGCCGACGTAATCCCACATGAAGCGGCGTAATTCATCCCAGTTGTGGGCGATGACGATCTCTTCGTCGGCGTCGGTGACGCGGCTTTCGTCCCACGCCGGCAGCGCTGCGCGTTCAGGCACCGGCTGCGCGAGGATGTGCTGGGCGGCCGAACGCCCGAAGACGAGGCATTCGAGCAGTGAGTTGCTGGCAAGCCGGTTTGCCCCGTGAAGGCCGGTATGAGCCGTCTCACCAACCGCATACAAGCCCGGCAGGCCGGTGAATCCATCGCGGTCGGTCTGAATACCACCACACGTATAGTGCGCAGCCGGGACGACCGGTATCGGTTCGCGCGTGATATCAATGCCCAGATCCAGCAAACGGTGACGAATGGTCGGGAAATGCTCTTCCAGGAACGCCTCGGACTTGTGGCTGATGTCGAGGAATACGCAATCGAGGCCGCGCCGTTTCATTTCGAAGTCGATCGCCCTTGCCACAATGTCTCTCGGGGCGAGCTCGGCGCGCGCGTCATGCTCGGGCATGAAGCGCGTCCCATCAGGCAGCCTGAGTACGCCGCCTTCGCCGCGTACTGCCTCGGAGATGAGGAATGAATTGACTAGCGGATGGTACAAACAGGTGGGATGAAACTGGATGAATTCCATGTTGGCGATGGGGCAGCCGGCGCGCCAGCCCATCGCAATGCCGTCACCAGTGGCCGTGTCGGGATTGGTTGTGTACAGATACACTTTGCCCGCGCCCCCGGTGGCCAAAACGACGTTATCCGCGGCAATAGTGACAACCTTTTTCGCCTGATCGTCGAGCGCGTACAGTCCGTGGCAGCCGGGTTGTGGCAGCCCCAACTTGTCGCTGGTGATCAGGTCAATCGCGACGTGGTGTTCGAGCAGCGTAATGTTGGGATGTGCCTTGACCTTCGCTTCCAAAGTCGTCTGCACCGCGTGGCCGGTCGCATCGGCGGCATGAATGACGCGCCGATGGCTGTGGCCACCTTCCATTGTCAGGTGATAACCGGATTCGCTCGCCTGGTCGCGGGTAAAAGGCACACCCTGGGAGATCAGCCACTCTACCGCTTCGCGTCCATGTTCGACGGCGTAGCGGGTGATCTCTTCGTTGCACAGCCCGGCACCGGCGATGCGGGTATCGGAGATATGTGACTCGGGCGAGTCGTCACTGGCAATGACCGCGGCGATTCCGCCTTGCGCCCAGTTGCTCGCACCATCGAGCAACTCGTGCTTGGTCACGATTGCAATCCGGCGCTGGTCGGCGAGGTTGAGTGCCACTGTCAACCCCGCCAGCCCGCTGCCCAGGACCACGACTTCAAAGTCTGTCATCGATGCAATTCCGAGGCTTTCGCCGAATTCTACCGGTTGGGAGGCGACGGCAGGGGATCAGGACAGTTTCAGGACCAGCTTTGATTGAACCAAGCGCTAGTTTTGGTTGTCTTTCCCTAGTCAGCTTTATGGACATTTCCCCGGAGGGATTGTGGCAGTTATACTTCGGGTCGCTCCGCCCGGCGGCCTCAGAACAATTCAGGAATACAGCTCAGGAACTCTGCCTAGATGGGCGACCGTGAAGTGGACCAGCAGCTCGTGGAACGCGCCCAGCGCGGCGATAAGAAAGCTTTTGAGCTGCTGGTCGCAAAATACCAGCGCAAGATCAATCGCCTCCTGTCGCGTTTCATCCGCGATTCGGCCGAAATTGATGATGTCGCCCAGGAAGCCTTTATCAAGGCCTACCGGGCGCTGCCGTCATTTCGCGGTGAGAGCGCGTTCTACACCTGGCTATATCGCATTGCCGTCAACACTGCCAAGAATTACCTTGTCGCAGCGGGCCGACGCGCCCCGACCAGCACGCAGTTTGACAGCGAAGAGGCCGAATCCTTCGACGACGGGCACCAATTGAGGCATATGAATACGCCTGAGGCGGAGTTGATGAGCAAACAAATTGCCGCGACAGTGAACCAGACCATGCAGGAGTTGCCTGATGAACTCAGAACGGCAATTATGCTTCGCGAGATCGAGGGCATGAGTTACGAAGACATCGCTGAGGCTATGAACTGCCCGATCGGCACGGTGCGGTCAAGAATCTTCAGGGCCAGAGAAACAATTGCCGACCGAATTCGCCCGCTACTGGGCACCGGTAAAGACAAGAGGTGGTGAGGATGGAACGACTGTCAGCATTGATGGATGGCGAACTCAATGATCATGAGGTCGCCGGCGAACTTGCCAGCATCAAAGGTGATCCGCAGCGCGAGACGACCTGGGCGGCTTACCACTTGATTGGCGATGTGTTGCGCGGAGAGGGTGTGGTGGCCGATGACTTCACGGTCCGGATACATATGAAACTGGACCACGAGCCAACGGTGCTGGCACCACGCAGGTGGATGCGGCGAACTACCACGCGCGTTGTGCTGCCGCTGGCGGCGTCCCTGTGCGGTGCTGCGGTGGTTGCCTGGCTGGCACTGTCGAACAATGCGCTTTTGTCGCCGCAAGACAATCCGATGGCACCGGCTTCGATTGCCATGTCGCCGCCGGCCGAGGAAATCACCGATCCTGCTGTAACGGACGCCATGAGCGAGTATCTGATGGCGCATCAGCAGTTCTCGCCGAGAACTGCCATGCAAGGCGTGGTGCCGTACGTCAGGACGGTATCCGCAGCAAACGGCTCGCGCTGAGCTACCAACCTTAAATGGTCGGCAGACTCTCTGTTGCAATACTTGCCCTGGCGGGCATGGCTTCGGTACCGGTTGGGGCGGAGCCGCTCGCTCAGGACGAAGCACTGCGGATTCTGCAGCGAATTGCAACTGCAGCACGGACCTTGAATTACAACGGTACTTTTGTCTATCAACATGGCGAGCGTGTTGAGACGTCGCGGATCGTGCACTTTGTCGACACCGATGGTGAGCACGAGAAACTGGAAACGCTCGATGGCCCGCGTCGCGAAATCATTCGCAATAACGACGAAGTCCTGTGTTATTACCCGGATGCCAAAGTGGTGCGTAGCCAGAAGCGCGTCGCGCAGCGCAGCTTCCCGGCATTGTTGCCCGAACAACTCAGTGCCATCACGCAATTCTATATAGTCCGCATGGGGCGGCCACAACGCGTCGCCGGGTTCGATTCGCAGGCAGTCATACTCGAACCGAAGGACGGCATGCGCTACGGACACAAGCTGTGGGCCGATACCGAGTCGGGATTATTGCTCAAGGCCTTGACGCTCAATGAAGAACGCCACGTGGTCGAGCAGTTTGCTTTCACTCAGTTGAATATCGGATCGGGCGTGACCAGGAAAATGATCAGCCCGACTTATCAGGTCAGCTACCCGGAATGGCGGCTCGACCGCTTCGCGCAGGACATGTTGAATGAAGGTGAGACAGGCTGGCAGGTAGGCAACTTCCCGCCCGGGTTTCAAAAGGTCATGGAAATGCGGCGAACCAAGCAGGGTGGCCGCGTCGTCGTCACGCACATGGTTTATTCTGACGGTATGGCGGCAGTCTCGGTGTTCATTGAATCAATGTCCGGACGTGCCGTGAACGAAGGATTAACGCGTCAGGGCGCGATCAACATCTATCGCCGCATGGTCGGGGACAAGATTGTGACGGTGCTCGGCGAGGCGCCGGCAGCGACAGTCATGCAAATCGGCAATTCTGTATCCTTCCAGGAGCGATAATGGCGGGCTTGGCGGCCGGTTCGCAGCCGATGTACAGATAGAGGGGACACATGACGAGATTGTTGCTTTCAGCACTACTCCTGTTCGCATCGTCCATTGCACCGACTTTTGCGGTGGCGCAGAGCCTTCCGGACTTCACCAGACTGGTAGAAAAACAGGGGCTCGCCGTAGTCAATGTCAGTACCAGCCAGACGGTGGAAAACGGGCCGCGGATACCGGTGCCGGAAGACGATCCTTTTTATGATTTTTTCCGCCGCTTCGGCCCGCCGCAGGGACCGCGAGAGTACGAATCGCAGTCACTCGGCTCCGGGTTCATCATCAGCCGCGACGGCTATATCCTCACCAACTCGCACGTCGTGGCAGCCTCCGATGACATTACCGTGAAGCTCAGCGACAAGCGTGAGTTCAAGGCGAAGCTGATTGGCTTTGACCGGCGAACCGACGTTGCAGTGATCAAGATTGAAGCGCGTGATCTGCCCCACGTGAAGATCGGAGACCCGAACAAACTGAAAGTCGGCGAGTGGGTTCTGGCGATCGGCTCGCCATTTGGCTTCGAAAACACCGTGACCGCGGGAATTGTCAGTGCCAAAGGGCGTTCGCTACCGCAGGAGAATTACGTCCCGTTCATTCAGACCGACGTTGCAATCAACCCTGGTAACTCGGGGGGGCCGTTGTTCAACATGGACGGCGAGGTGGTCGGCATCAACGCCCAGATTTACAGCCGTACCGGTGGCTTCATGGGTCTGTCGTTCGCCATTCCGATCGACGTGGCGATGGGCATTGCCGATCAGCTGCGCACCACGGGGCGGGTGCGACGCGGCCGTATCGGCGTGGTCATACAGGAGGTCACCGACGAGTTGGCTGAGTCTTTCGGTCTTGCCAAGCCGCAGGGAGCACTGGTCAATTCAGTGGAACGCGGCGGACCGGCAGACAGGGCGGGCATCGAGGCGTCGGATGTGATTCTCGAATTCGACGGTATCACGGTGGAAAGCTCGAGTGATTTGCCGCGTATTGTCGGGCAGACCAATCCAGGTTCGAAAGTCACGGTCAAGATTTGGCGCAAGGGCAAGAGCCGGAACATGGCCATCACCGTTGGCGAGTTGAATGACGAGCAGGCAAGCCACCAGCCTGCCAGTCCGACACCGTCTGACCAAGGGCGCAACACCATCGCCCAGCTCGGCCTGACGGTTTCCAATCTTTCCGCTGGTGAGCGCGATCAGTTGGGAATTGATGGTGGCGTCAAGATCGAACAAGTGGAAGGGGCGGGTGCCCGTGCCGGGCTGCGCCGCGGCGACATTGTCCTGGCGCTGAACAACGATGACGTCGAATCCATCAACCAGTTCCACGATCTGATGAAGCAATACGAGAACGCGCGCAGTGTTGCCTTGCTGGTACGTCGCGGTCAGGGAGCAATCTACGTCCCGATTCGCCTGGATGGTTAAACCGCCGCTAACTATCGCAACGGCAGGACCCTCAGCGAGCGGCGAATCCGATAGAATTCGCGCCTGCTAATGAATTGAAGGGCACATTGAGCGCCCTATCTCAAGAGCCCTGAATGCAGCGCATTCGCAACTTCTCCATCATCGCGCACATTGATCACGGCAAATCGACCCTTGCCGACCGCTTCATTCAATTTTGCGGCGGCTTGTCCGATCGCGAGATGGAGTCACAAGTTCTTGATTCAATGGATCTTGAACGCGAACGCGGGATCACTATCAAGGCCCAGACCGCGGCGCTCAGTTACCGCGCGACGGATGGCCAGGTTTACCAGTTGAATTTAATCGACACGCCCGGGCACGTGGACTTCTCCTATGAGGTCTCGCGCTCACTATCAGCCTGCGAGGGTGCGCTGCTGGTAGTCGATGCATCGCAAGGTGTCGAGGCGCAAACGGTTGCCAATTGCTATACGGCTATCGAGCAAGGCGTTGAGGTGATACCGGTGTTGAACAAGGTGGATTTGCCTTCGGCGGAACCGGAACGCGTCATCGAAGAGATCGAAGAAGTCATCGGTATACCGGCAGACGACGCAATCCGGGCCAGTGCCAAAACCGGAGTCGGGGTGCGCGACATTCTGGAGACCGTCATCGCACGCGTGCCGCCGCCGCGCGGTGATGCGGATGCAGCGCTGAAAGCGCTCATCATCGATTCATGGTTCGATAATTATGTCGGCGTCATCATGCTGGTGCGTATCGTTGACGGCGCGCTCAAGCCAAAAGACCGGATTATGTTGATGTCTTCCCGGTTAACTTACCAGTGCGAGGAAGTCGGTGTATTCACTCCGCGCGCCGAGAACCGGGATCGATTGGCCGCCGGCGAGGTCGGTTTCGTCATCGCCGGAATCAAGGAACTCAAGTCGGCCATGGTTGGCGATACCGTCACTCTGGCGGCACGGCCGGCCGCCGCGGCGTTGCCGGGATTCAAGGCGATCAAGCCACAGGTATTTGCCGGCCTCTATCCGGTCGAATCGAACGAGTATGAAGCGTTGCGCGATGCGCTCGAGAAGTTGCAACTCAATGACGCATCGCTTCGTTATGAGCCGGAAACTTCACAAGCGCTGGGATTCGGTTTTCGCTGCGGCTTTCTCGGGCTGCTGCACATGGACATTGTGCAGGAGCGGCTCGAGCGCGAGTACGGCATGAACCTGATTACCACTGCGCCGACCGTTGTCTATCAGGTGTTGCTGCGCGATGGCAGCGTCCTCGAAGTGGAGAATCCGTCGAAATTACCGGATGCGGCGCAAATCGATGAGATTCGTGAACCAATTATTACTGCCACGATCCTGCTCCCACAGGACTACGTTGGCCCGGTCATGACGTTGTGTAATGGCAAGCGCGGTGTGCAGAAAAACATGCAGTACATGGGTCACCAGGTCATGTTGACCTACGAATTACCGCTCAACGAAGTTGTGCTCGACTTCTTCGACCGGTTGAAATCGGTGTCACGCGGATACGCCTCACTGGATTACGAGTTCAAGGAGTTCAGGGCGGACGATTTATGCAAGCTGGATATTCTGATCAATGGCGACCGGGTCGACGCGCTGTCTTTGATCGTTCACCGGGCAAGTGCCCAGAGCCGCGGCCGGGACGTGGCTTCAAGAATGCGCAAACTGATTCCACGGCAGATGTTCGACGTGGCGGTACAGGCCGCCGTTGGCGCGCACATTATCGCCCGCGAGAACGTCAAGGCGCTGCGCAAGAACGTGCTGGCGAAGTGTTATGGTGGAGACATCACACGCAAGAAAAAACTCCTCGAAAAGCAGAAAGCCGGCAAGCGTCGAATGAAGCAGGTTGGTACCGTGGAAATTCCCCAGGAAGCGTTTCTTGCCATACTTCAGGTCGAGAATAAGTAGTCACAACTATTCCAACGAAAGGATTACGACCCGATGAATTTTGCCTTGCTCATGCTGTCGCTGCTGCTTATCACTGGCGGCGTCTGGCTGCTGGACCGATTCTGGCTTGCAAAAAAGAGAGATGCAGACAGCAAGGAGCCATGGTGGATCGAATACTCGAAAAGCTTCTTCCCGGTGATTCTGGTCGTTTTCGTGCTGCGCTCGTTCCTGGTGGAACCATTCAAAATCCCGTCAGGATCGATGATTCCGACGTTACTTGTCGGCGACTACATCCTGGTCAGCAAGTCCAGTTACGGAGTGCGTTTGCCGGTGGTCAATGCAAAAGTCGTCGAAACCGGCAACCCGCAGCGGGGTGACGTGATCGTGTTTCGTTATCCCGATGATCCATCTCTTGATTACATCAAACGCGTGGTTGGCATTCCCGGAGACCGCGTCGAGTATTCTCACAAGCGCCTGACGATCAATGGCGAGTTACTCGAAGTCGAACGGCTCGATGATTTCCAGTACTCCGAGAAGGGACTGTCATACGTGAATGCGTGGCGCTTTTGGGAACACCTCGGCGAGCAGCGTCATTCGGTTCTGATCGACCCGAACGAGCCGCCCGTTCGACTTGCCAGTGTGCGCCAGTTTCCGTCGCGTGATCGGTGCGAATACAATGACAATGGCTTTCGGTGCGACGTGCCCGAGGGACACTATTTCATGATGGGTGATAACCGGGACTCGAGCTCTGACAGCCGTTATTGGGGATTCGTCCCGGAGCGCAACATTGTCGGTAAGGCGTTTCTGATCTGGTGGAATTTCAATGAACTCGGTCGTATCGGTTCACGCATTCGATAAACGG
>JBFKXV010000038.1:0-11318 GCA_041637935.1 Burkholderiales bacterium
GCAGCGATGCTCGAGCGCATGTACGTTCGCTACTGCGAGCGCAAGGATTTTTCGGTCGAGGTGCTCGAAGAGTCCCCCGGCGAAGTGGCCGGCATCAAGAGCGCCGTCCTCAAAGTGTCGGGCGATTACGCCTATGGCACCTTGCGCACAGAGACCGGCATTCACCGTCTGGTTCGAAAATCTCCGTTCGATTCCAACGCGCGCCGCCATACTTCTTTTGCCAGCGTCTTCGTCTATCCGGAAGTCGACGAATCGATCGAAGTTGACATCAACCCGGCCGAGTTGCGTATCGACACCTATCGCGCCAGCGGCGCCGGCGGCCAACACGTCAACCGCACTGACTCGGCGGTGCGTATCACGCACATTCCCTCCGGCGTGGTGGTGCAGTGTCAGAACGACCGCTCGCAGCACAAGAACCGGGCGGAAGCAATGGCCATGCTCAAGTCGCGTCTGTACGAACTCGAATTGCGCAAACGCCAGGCCGAACAGCAAAAACTCGAAGATTCGAAGTCAGATATCGGATGGGGCCACCAGATTCGCTCTTATGTACTCGACCAGTCGCGCATCAAGGATTTGCGCACCAACGTTGAGACAGGCAATACCCAGGCGGTTCTTGACGGCGAACTGGATCAGTTCATCGAGGCCAGTTTGAAGCACGGAGTCTAGGCATGTCAGCTAACACAACAACATGAAACCGACGAATCCTGACAACAGCAGCGGGCCTGAAGCGCCGGCAGCCGACACCAACAAGATCATTGAGGAACGGCGGGCAAAACTCGCCGCCTTGCGCAATGACGGCAGCCCCTTCCCGAATGATTTCCGGCGTCACCATTTCGCTGGTGATTTGCAGCGCGATTACGGTGAAAAAACGCAAGAAGAGCTCGAGGCAACGCCGGTCAAGGTTGTGGTCGCGGGACGCATGCTGCTCAAGCGCGTCATGGGCAAGGCCAGTTTTGCGACGCTGCAGGATATGTCGGGGCGTATTCAGCTATATGTCACCAATGACGCAACCGGCCAGGCGGAGCACGCCGCTTTCAAGCACTGGGATCTCGGCGACATCCTCGGGGCTGAAGGTACCCTGTTCAAGACCCGCACTGGCGAGCTGACGGTCAAGGTCACCGCGATTCGCCTGCTGTGCAAATCGCTGCGCCCGCTACCGGAGAAATTCCATGGTCTTGCCGATCAGGAGCAGCGCTACCGCCAACGCTATGTCGACCTGATCGTCACGCCCGAATCACGGCGCACTTTTCAGATTCGTTCCGACACCATACAGGCGCTGCGCAGGTTCCTTGTCGAGCGCGGCTACCTCGAGGTGGAAACGCCAATGATGCAGGCAATCCCGGGCGGCGCCACCGCCCGCCCCTTCGTCACCCACCACAATGCGCTGGATATGGAGTTGTTCCTGCGTGTTGCGCCCGAGCTGTATCTGAAACGGCTGGTGGTTGGCGGGTTCGAGAAAGTATTCGAGATCAACCGCAATTTCCGCAACGAAGGCATCTCCACCAAGCACAACCCCGAGTTCACCATGCTCGAGTTCTATGAAGCCTATCAGGATTACAACTACCTGATGGATCTGACCGAGACCATGTTGCGCGACGTCACTCGGGAGGTGCTCGGCTCGAACAGCCTCACCTATCAGGGAGCGACCATCGATCTTGGCAAACCATTCGACAGACTGACAATGGCGCAAGCCATCGCCAAGTACAACGACCGTTATCCACTGCACGAACTGGACAACGTGCAATATCTCAAGGTCGCTTTGGCGCCGTTTGACATCGAAGTGTTTCCCAGCGACGGCGTCGGGATGCTGCAGCTCAAGCTGTTCGAACAGACCACCGAAGACAAGCTCATCCAGCCTACCTTTATTGTGGCTCACCCGGCCGACGTGTCACCGCTGGCACGCAGCAGCGATGCCAATCCCGAACTAACCGAACGCTTCGAACTGTTCATCGCCGGGCGTGAAATCGCCAATGGTTTCTCCGAGTTGAACGATCCGGAAGATCAGGCGCAACGATTCCAGAAACAAGCCGAAGCCAAGGCGGCCGGTGACGCGGAAGCCATGTATTACGACGCCGACTATGTGCGTGCGCTGGAATATGGTTTGCCGCCGACCGCAGGTGAAGGAATCGGTGTCGACCGGCTGGTCATGCTGCTCCCAGACAGCCCGTCGATACGCGACGTCATTCTGTTTCCGCAGCTGCGCTCCGAATCATGAGCACCGCCCCGCCGATTCTCTGGCAGCCGTCGGCGCAGCGCATCAGCGACTCGAATATCAGTCGCTTCATCGAACTGGTCAACGAACGCTATGAAGCCGCAGTTGACGGCGCGAAACTTCGTGACTCGGCACACCTGTACGAGTGGTCGGTACGTGAGCCGGAGCAGTTCTGGAACGCGCTTTGGGACTTTGCCGACGTGATAGCCGAAACCCGGGGCAGCCGCACGCTGATTGACGGCGACAAGATGCCCGGCGCCAAATGGTTTCCGGACGCACGTTTGAATTATGCGCAGAATTTGCTGCGCCGTCGCGATGACGAGACGGCAATCGTCTTCTGGGGCGAGGACAAGGTGCGTTGGCGCCTGACCTATGCGCAACTCTACGACGCCGTCGCAAAAACCGTTCAGGCACTCAGAGCACACGGCATTGGCAAAGGTGACCGTGTCGCCGGTTTCATGCCCAACACGCCTGACACCATTATCTTCATGCTTGCCACTGTCAGCATCGGTGCCGTCTGGACATCGTGTTCGCCGGACTTCGGCACACAGGGCGTGCTCGACCGGTTCGGGCAGATCGAACCGGCATTGTTGTTTGCCGTGGAAGGCTATTATTACAACGGCAAGTCCCACGACACACTGCCACGGCTTGCCGAAATCACCGGCCGACTACCCTCAGTGAAAAAGGCCGTGATCGTCTCCTACACCCGAAACAAGCCCGACATCTCCAACATCAAACGTGCACAGCATCTGGAGGACTTCGTCGCACCATTTGCCACTGACAAGGCGCAAACTGCGGAAATTCGCTTCGAACAAGTATCCTTCAACCATCCCCTGTTCGTCATGTATTCGTCGGGCACGACCGGCGTGCCAAAGTGCATCGTGCACGGTGCCGGCGGCACTTTGCTGCAACACCTCAAGGAACACCAGTTACACACTGATCTGAAACGCGGCGACCGGCTGTTTTATTTCACCACCTGCGGCTGGATGATGTGGAACTGGCTGGTCAGCGGCCTTGCCAGCGGCGCAACGCTACTGCTCTTTGACGGCGCACCGACCTACCCGAGCCCGTCGGTGCTGTTCGACCTTGCCGATGCCGAAGATATGACTGTGTTCGGCACGTCGGCCAAGTACATCGATGCACTCAACAAGGCCGGCGCACGGCCAGCCAAGACCCATCGCCTCGCGTCACTCAAGACAATGACTTCGACCGGATCGCCGCTGGTGCCGGAGGGTTTCGACTACGTGTACGCCAACATCAAGCAAGACCTGCTGCTTGCTTCGATCGCCGGTGGCACCGATATCGTGTCTTGCTTCGTACTCGGCGACCCGACATTACCGGTGTACCGTGGTGAGATACAGCGCCGCGGCTTTGGCATGCAGGTAGATGTTTTCAATGACGATGGGCAACCCGTGATCGGCGAAAAAGGTGAGCTCGTTTGCACCGCGCCGTTCCCCTCCATGCCGATTTATTTCTGGGACGACTCCGACGGCGCCAGGTACCACGCCGCCTACTTCTCGCGCTTTCCCGGCGTATGGTGCCACGGTGACTTCATGGAACTGACTGAACGCGGAACTGCCATCATTTACGGACGCTCGGATTCCACGCTCAATCCCGGCGGAGTGCGTATCGGGACGGCAGAAATCTACCGGCAAGTCGAACAACTCGATGAAATCGTCGAAAGCCTGGTAATTGGTCAGGAGTGGGACAACGATGTCCGAATCGTATTGTTTGTCCGGCTGCGCGACGGACTCGAACTTGAAGAGCAACTGGTATCCAGGATCCGGGCCACAATTCGGCGCAACACGACGCCGCGGCATGTGCCCGCCAGGGTGCTGCAGGTGGCCGATATCCCTCGCACCAAGAGCGGCAAGATCGTCGAACTGGCGGTGCGCAACGTGGTGCACGGCGCACCAGTGAAGAATCTCGAGGCGCTTGCCAATCCGGAAGCGCTCGAGTATTTCCGCGACCGTCCCGAACTGCGCGATTGACGCCCCTCGGCGCAGGTCTCGCCAGCGATCGCTAACCGCGGCTCATTGTGCGACAACCCGTTCCGCATACCACGGCTGCTGCGCGCCGAGCGCTGTACCGTGCCAAAGCGCAGGGCCGCAACAAGGTCGTACAAGACGTTCCTGAGTTAGCGGCCTACCACAGGCGCCACCAGGCCGATCTGCGGGCCTGGACCTTGACCGTACTGTCTGGAAAATTCGCGCGCAGTGTGCGTTCGGCGGCGGCGCGCAATTCCTCCAACCCCATCTCGTCATAACTCGCAACCAGGATTGCCAGCGCGCGTTCGACTGCCGGCGCCCGCGGGAAAGTCGTCACGATTTCCTGGGCGCGGTTGGCCGACGCAACATAGGCGCCCTGACGAAAGTAGTATTCGGCGACAGTTGTCTCGTACGCTGCCAGAGTATTGACCAGATAGGTCATGCGCGCCCGCGCGTCGTCCGCATACTTGCTTTCCGGAAACCGCGTGACCAGTGATTTGAATGCATCGTATGCTTCACGCGCGGCAACCGGATCGCGTTCGGTCGGGTCTATCTCGTATACGAATGACAGCCAGCCGAGGTTATCGTTGAAATTGATCCGGCCCTTCAGGTAATAGATGTAATCGACATTCAAGTGGTTCGGATGCTCGCGCAGGAAGCGATCACAGGCCGCCAATGCCGATGCATGATCGTCGTTTTTCCAGTGGGCGTAGGCAATCTCGATTTTGCCCTGCTGTGCGAGGCGCCCATACGGATAGCGCGCATCGAGCTTCTCGTAGTATTCGATTGCCTTCTTGTAGCGCTTGTCTTCGAGCTGCTCGCGCGCGGCATAATAGAGACGATCCGCCGGCCAGTCGCGGGTCGGGTCAGGCTTTTTTCCCGAGCACCCACCAAGCAACAGCAATGAGATACACAACGCAGCCAGCGCCGAGCCAGCCGACACCGAAGCGATCGATGCAGATAAACTGCTGCAGATTCTTCTAAGGTACACAGTCAAAAACAGTGAACTCCGTCAAGCACGCGGCAGATTATACGGGACAACCCGCCGTTGCCGAAAAGCATCAGCGCACCGTCGCGAACGACCTCGCGGGCAAACGGATAGACCAGGCGCTGGCCATTCTGTTTCCGGATTATTCGCGCAACCGCCTGCAGCAGTGGATTCGAAATGGCCATGTCACGGTAGACGGTAAACGCTGCAGTGTGAAGAGTAAGGTATGGGGCGGCGAGACGGTGCTACTCGAGGTGCAGGAAGATGTCACGCAGAGCGCCTACCTTCCCGAAGCGATTGCGCTGAATCTGACCTACGAAGACGATGCCATCCTGGTCATCGACAAACCGGCCGGGTTGGTCGTCCATCCCGGCAGCGGCAACTGGAGCGGCACCTTGCTCAACGCGCTACTGCAGCATGCCGCGTCGAACGCATCGCTGCCACGGGCCGGAATCGTGCATCGCCTCGACAAGGACACCAGTGGTTTACTGGTTGTCGCCAAAACACTTGCGGCCCACACTGAGCTGGTTCGCCAGATGCAGGCACGAACTGTCGGCCGGGAATACGCGGCGATCGTGCACGGCTGTGTCGAGCGCAGCGGCACGGTCGATGCGCCAATCGGCCGCCACCCGCGTGACCGCAAACGCATGGCAGTAGTCGCCCGCGGCAAGCCAGCCACAACCCACTACACGGTGGTTGAAAACGGCCGCGGCTGGGCATTGCTGACGTGCCGTCTCGAGACCGGCCGGACGCATCAAATTCGCGTCCATCTTGCATCGATTGGCCATGCGCTGATCGGCGATCCCGTCTACAAGTCAAAGCGCGTCTCCAGTGCGCTGCCCGAACAGGCCCGTCGCTTCTCACGCCAGGCGTTGCACGCGCAACACCTGCAGATCAGCCATCCAGTGACCGGACAGATGATGCAGTGGCGCTCGCCGTTGCCTGCAGATCTTGACGCACTGCTTGGCTGCCTTCGCCATCACCGTAGTGAACAACAAGGTCATCCGGGGCAAAGTAACGGTGACGATGACAAAACAAATGGCTGAAGCGACCGGGAACTGGATCGTCCCGGACTGGCCTTGCCCGTCCTCGGTGCATGCCCTCATCACGACGCGCGCCGGTGGCGTCAGCACCGGAGCATACGCATCGATGAATGTCGGCACTGAAGTCGGAGACGCCGCCGAAAAGGTAGCAGAGAACCGCCGCCGGCTGGAAGCCATCGTGCCAACGCGACCACGCTGGCTACAGCAGGTCCATGGCACTCAGGTCGTCAGCGCAGAGCGTATTACCGACGCCATCGAAGCGGACGCGTCGGTTGCGACCTCAGCCAACACGGTTTGCGTGGTCATGGTTGCCGACTGTTTACCGGTGCTGCTGTGCGACTGCAATGGTCAGGTCGTCGCTGCGGCACACGCCGGATGGCGCGGCTTGTGCGCCGGCGTTCTCGAGAACACCGTTGAGGCGATGCGCCTGCCGGGTCGTGATCTGCTCGCCTACCTCGGTCCGGCCATTGGGCCGACTGCATTCGAAGTCGGCGACGAAGTGCGCGCCGCGTTTGTCGGGCACCATCCGAACGCAGTCACTGCCTTCCAGCAGCACCGCCCGAACAAGTGGCTGGCCGATCTGTTCATGCTGGCACAGCAACGGTTGCGTGCGCTCGGCGTATCGGCGATCTACGGCGGTACGGACTGCACATACAGCGAGCCAGCGCGCTTCTTCTCGCACCGGCGCGACAAAGTTAGCGGCCGACATGCGGCCTTGATCTGGCTGTCCACGGCCTGATTGCGACCACCCGCGCACAGCTGCAGCCGCTATACTCCGGCCTTCTCTCAAATCGACTCCCGATGCCTGTCCTTTACTGGATCCTGCTCAGCACCCTCGTCGGTGCGGTGCTAAGTGTCTCCGCCGCCGCGGCAGTTGCCTACCGGGCTTCTCGCGCCGACGTGTCACGTCTGATCGGGTACGCAGTCGGCGCGCTGCTCGGTGCGGCTTTCCTCGAAATACTTCCCCATGCCGTTGAGACAACGGCGAGCATCCGCCAGTTATCAGCGACCGTTCTGGGCGGCATCCTGTTGTTCTTCATTCTCGAGAAATTCGTGCTATGGCGCCACTGCCACGTCGAATCTTGCGAAGTCCACGATCGCCGTACTGCGCAAGTCGATTCCGAGCAAGGCGATTCCGAGCAAGGCGATCATGGCCGCACCGGCATGATGATTCTGGTCGGTGACACCTTTCACAATTTTGTCGATGGCATCCTGATTGCCGCTGCATTCATGACCGACATCCAGTTGGGCATCATCACCACCATTGCCATCATCGCCCATGAGATACCGCAGGAAGTCGGTGATTTCATGATCCTGCTGCATTCCGGATTTTCGCGAGTTCGCGCTCTGGCGTTCAACTTGATGTCCAGTGTCGCGACGCTGGTTGGTGGCTTGCTCGCCTATTTTGCCCTGCAGTCGTTGCAAAACCTGGTGCCGCCGCTGCTCGGACTTGCGGCCGCGAGCATGATTTACGTGGCAGTGGCTGATCTCATTCCGGGTCTGCACAAACAGCCGGAGATCGGGGCCACCGTGGAACAAGTGGCACTGATCGGCCTGGGCATTGGTTCCATTGTGTTGGTCAGATTGATTGTCAGCGGTTTTTTTACGCACTGATGGCCGCTGGTGCCAATTGCCGCTGGCCTGAACGCGCCGCCGCGGCGCAATCGGACTCGAGTCATATCGATCCATTCGGATTGCAGCAAGAGCGGCCGGTTTTTGCTTGGTTAATGAAAATCAACCGTCCAACCGGCGTCTTGCGCATGGTTTGACTGGCCGGGCGCTTTGCCCTCAGATTCGCTCAATCAGCTCAATCGACGACCAGACTCCTGCGCATGCCAGCCGCCGTTCCAACTCAGATCGAAGCTGCACTGCAGCAGCTTCTTGGCGCGGCACGGGAGCATGCCTCGGACTTCTTCCAGTCATTGCCGTTGCACGAAGCCGACCTCGCCGAACTGAATCGCGGCCTGCTTGCATCCGAACACGGACGACAGAAACTGCTGGCGCTGCAGCAGAACTATCTCCGCGACTGGGTTGAAATCATGCGGTCTGACGGCACTGGCAACCAATCAATGGATGCCGATCGTCGCTTCTCGGCACCAGAATGGAGCGAGTTACCCTGGTTCAGCACTGTTCGTGCACTGTATCGGCTGAACAGCAGATATGTCAGTGCCGTGTCTGGCCTGGTGGAGCTATCGCCGGACACAAAGCGCCGGCTGGACTTCTTCAGCCGTCAATTGGTTGACGCAATGTCACCGGCCAATTTTCCGATGACGAATCCGCAGGCAATTGTGCGTGCCTTCCAGAGTGACGGGGATAGTCTTGCCAGGGGTGCCGAAGCGTTCGCCAGCGATCTGGCACGCGGCCAGATCACCATGAGCGACGAATCAGTTTTCGAAGTCGGGCGTAATCTGGCAACCACCCCGGGCGACGTCGTTTTCGAAAACGAGTTGATACAGCTCATTCAATACCGGGCGACAACCGAGCAGACGTACTCGCGGCCTCTTTTGGTGGTGCCGCCATTCATCAACAAGTACTACATTCTCGATCTGCAGGCACATAACTCGTTCGCGCGCTACTGCGTGAGCGAAGGCATGAGCACGTTCGTCATCTCCTGGCGAAATGTGCCGGAGGAACTTGGCCAACTTGGTTGGGACGACTATATAAGCAAGGGAATCTTCGATGCCATGGAAGTGATTCGAAGTATTTCCGGGCGCAAGACCATTAACGCACTCGGCTACTGTATTGGCGGGACGTTACTCGCCTGTGCGCTGGCTGTGAATGCCGCACGGGGCGATCAGCCGGTCGGTTCGCTCACGCTGTTGGCGTCAATGCTCGATTTCTCTGACACCGGAGACATCAGCGTTTATATCGATCAAGCCTACGTCGAGCGCTGTGAACAGCAGTACGCGGAGCGCGGACTGGTGCCGGGCTCGCAACTGTCGGGCGCGTTTGCCAGCCTGCGGCCCAGGGAGCTCGTATGGTATTTCGTGGTCAACAATTACCTGCTCGGCAATACCCCCCGCGCGCTCGATCTGCTGTACTGGAATACCGACAGCGCGAATCTGCCGGGGCCGCTGTATGCCTACTATCTTCGCAACATGTACCTCGAGAACCAGTTGAGAAATCCCGGCGCACTTCGAATGCAAGGTGTTCCAATCGATCTTGCCGGCATCGGCGTGCCGTCGATGATCGTGGCGACCCGCGACGATCATATCGTTCCATGGCGCACCGCCTATCACAGCGTGAACCTGCTCGGCGGTGAGACCGAGTTCGTGCTCGGTGCCAGTGGCCACGTCGCGGGGATCATTAATCCGCCGCAGGCCAACCTGCGGCATTTCTGGATCAGTGGCGTCGAAACGCCCCCCGGGCAAGCCGAACAGTGGTTGGAGGCGGCGCACAAGGTTGACGGCAGCTGGTGGCGGCACTGGATGGACTGGCTGCAGCAGCGATCGGGCAGTTCCCTGCCCGTCCGAAACAATACCGGCAGCCGCAAGTATCCGCCACTGGAACCGGCGCCCGGCCGGTATGTTCGCGAACGCCTTTAGGTTCGCGAAGCGAATGACTTACAAGTATCATCGCAATCGTCTGAATAAATCATTTTGCGGAGGAGGATGTTCACATGGCTAAGCGCATTGTTTTGGTGACCGGTGGAATGGGTGGATTGGGCGAGTCGATTTGCACCAAGATGGCTGATCAGGGCTACGGGGTCGTCGCCACCTATTCACCCAACAACAGGAAGAAAGATCAATGGTTGGCAGAGATGACCGCGCGCGGTTACGAGTTTCTGGCCGAGCCTGTCGATGTCACCGATTTCGACTCCTGCGCGGCCTGTGTGCAAGCGGTAGAGAAAAAGCTTGGACCGGTCGACGTACTGGTAAACAACGCCGGCATCACCCGCGATATGACTTTCAAGAAGATGAGTAAGGCGGATTGGGATGCCGTTATTCACACCAATCTCGACAGCGCCTTCAACATGAGCAAGCAGGTACTTGACGGCATGGTGGAACGTGGCTGGGGGCGCATCATCAATGTTGCTTCGGTCAATGGGCAGAAAGGCGCATTCGGCCAGACCAATTATTCGGCGGCAAAAGCCGGCATGCATGGATTCACCAAAGCACTGGCGCTCGAAGTTGCAAGGAAAGGCATCACCGTGAATACGATTTCGCCCGGCTACATCGGTACCAAGATGGTGACCGCAATACGGCAGGACATCCTCGATGAAAAGATTCTGCCGCAGATTCCGCTCGGGCGTCTCGGTCAGCCAGAGGAAGTTGCGGGTTTGATCATCTACCTCGCATCGAATGAAGCGGCGTTTGTCACCGGCGCCAATATTTCCATAAACGGCGGGCAACACATGTACTGACGCCTCAGGCGGCAGCGAAAAACCTTAGTTAGCTGCGATTGTGATTAAGCAGCGTTAGATATAGCAGCTAGCCAATTGTCTTGTCAGTATTTTTTTGCAGAAAAAGTGACGCTGAGGGGCAGGCGTTGGCAATTTTCCGCACTTTGCAGGGGCGAAAAAAAACCCCGATGGGAAACCCATCGGGGTGAACCTTTACTAAAGGCGAGACCTTTAGGTAAAGGGGGAGGAGACTTGTGTCCTGTTTCCGGGCCCCTCGTTGCTGCCCTGGCCCCTTTTAAACGCCCTACCTGGCGTTTGAGCCGGTTGCCCTCTTCGAGGCCAACCCTGAATCCGTTCCGTGGCGCTGATCCTGCCTCCTTGGAGGCTTTTCCGTAATCTGTTCATTACGGGCATTTAACGCCGTTGCCCTGCCGTTAACTTGACTTTGAGCAGTTTCTATGCCAGCGATCTCATGACCATCTGGCAAATCACCCGTTTCACTTGCCTGCAACCTTGAAACGATTTTGTTTCATCTTCCCGCTATCTCGTTCCTGTGACTCGGCCGGGGCAATCATATTGCAGTGCCAAATCGAGGCGCTTCTTTGAAGCTGCCTTCAACTATATAAAAATTATACAGATTCTGATCAAGCGGGCAAACACCGGATCCTGTTTATTGCAGTGCACAAGATAGATTATCCACATCTCAGCGGCCTCCTGTCAATGCCCTTGATATCGCGATGCACGA
>JBFKXV010000039.1:0-11131 GCA_041637935.1 Burkholderiales bacterium
CGCGTGTTCAGCAGCGTAGGCGTCTGCTTCGAATTCATTCTTGCGCAAATACGCCGCCAGCAGCGGGCGCAGAAAGAACAGGAATGGCGGCAAGACCAGATAGAACACCGTCAACACCAGTGCGTCCGGTGCGGGGAACGAGATGTTCAACCCGGTAAACAGCCAAGGCGTGTTTTTCGCAAGACCGAGCAGCCAAAAGAACACAAAACCGAGTACCGCGAGCATGGCGGTCAGTTTGAGTACATGGCGTAGTTTGAAGTGACCGAGTTCGTGGGCGAGAACCGCTTCTACTTCGGCAGCTTCGTGACGCTCAACCAGTGTGTCGAAGAACACGATACGTTTCGATTTTCCGAAGCCGGTAAAGTAAGCGTTGCCATGACTGCTGCGTTTACTGCCGTCCATCACGAACAAACCTTTGGACTGAAAACCGCAGCGTTTGAGCAGCGCTTCGATCCGCTGCTTGAGATCCTCGTTCTCCAGTGGAGAGAATTTGTTGAACAGTGGCGCAATCACGGTCGGCGAAATGAACTGGATAAAAAGCCAGAAAGCGACCCCTGCCAGCCAGGCGTACAACCACCAGTTCTCACCCGCGGCACTCATCAGCCACAGCAGAATTGCCAGAAAGGGAAGCCCAAGCAGCGCCGAGACAACAAGACCAAGCACGAAGTCCTTGACAAACAGCCGTGCGGTCATCTTGTTAAAGCCAAACTTCTCTTCGATCACGAACGTACGGTACAGATCGAACGGCACGTCGATGATCGACAGCAGCAAACCGAGTAAAGCGAAAAAAAGCACGCCGCGCCCTAGTTCGTTGCTCAGGAAATTTGCGGTGACGTCGTAAATACCTTGCAGCACGCCACCAAATGTCAGGATCAACAGCACTGCTGCGCTGAACACGATACCGAGCATTGAGAAGCGTGACTTTGCAACCGTGTAATCAGCCGCTTTCTGGTGTGCCTCGAGGGGCATTTCGGAAGTAAAAGCGTCTGGCACGCTGGCACGATGCGCGCTCACGTACTTGACATGGCGCCGGGACAGCCACAGCCGCGTCGCTGCGGCGATGGTAACTGCCAACAGGAAGAGTATTGAGAAAGTATTCATCAGGAATTACTGCTAATTTAATTCGTTAGCTCGATGTGACACAATATCCCAATGAAAATTCAATGGAAATTGCTAGTTATAATCATGAAATATTATGGCACAAGAGAACAAAAGTTCTGACAACCTGATCTGGCTGGATATGGAAATGACCGGTTTGAATCCCGACCGCGATCGTATCATTGAGATCGCGGCAGTGATTACCGATTCGCAACTGGAGAAGGTGGCCGAGTCCCCGGTTTTGGTGGTACATCAGCCGACATCGATTCTGGACGCGATGGATGACTGGAACAAGGCCACGCATGCACGGTCCGGTCTGGTCGAAAAGGTGAAGGCCTCGCGCCTCGATGAGGCGGAGGTAGAGGAGCAGATGCTCGGCTTCCTCGAGCATTATGTGCCGTCCAATACGTCGCCCTTGTGTGGCAATTCAATTTGCCAGGATCGGCGGTTTCTGGCGCGCTGGATGCCGCGGCTCGAGCAGCACTTCCACTACCGGAATCTGGACGTGTCCACGTTAAAGGAATTGGCGAAACGTTGGAAACCGGAAATCATGTCCGGAATCGTCAAACACGGCAAGCACGAGGCGCTTGCCGACATCTACGAATCGATTGAGGAAATGAAATACTACCGGGCCAATTTTCTTCGAGCCTGATTTCTTTTTTGCAGTTCCGCTCGTCGATGATGCTACCGGCGCTGGCGAGATGGTTACTTCGTGACCGCAAGGCGATCTTGCCGGTCATTCCAGGGCGATGTTGCCGTCAAAGTCAACGTCCAGCCCGAGCGAGGGGATGGTCAGTTTCATCGACACCGGCAGCGTTTCTACCCCCTCTAGCTTGTTCTCGGCGAGCGCTTTGGCAACCGCCTGTTCGATCTCTCGCTGAGAGCCGACACCGGTCATTTTGAGGAACTTGCGGATACTCATGTTGAAGTTGTCTTCGTTCATCGTTTTTCCCTCATTGCGCAGATCCGTCCGATCAGAGCCGCAGTAGATTGATCGTGGCCGGGCGAAGCACGCCCGTTGCGGAAGTCATTCAACACCGCCTTGGCCAGACCCTTGCCAAGCTCTACGCCCCACTGATCGAAAGAGTTGATATTCCAGATTGCACCCTGCACGAATACCTTGTGCTCATAGAGCGCGATGAGCGCGCCAACCGAGTGCGCGTCGAGCCGGTCCATGACAATGGTGTTGCTCGGACGGTTTCCCGGAAAACTACGATGTGCCGCCAGCCGTTGCGCTTCCTGGCCCTTGACTCCTCGCGCTTGCAACTCTTCCAGCGCCTCTTGTTTGGTTCGCCCGCGCAACAGCGCCTCTGACTGCGCGATGCAATTGGCGAGCAGGATCTCGTGATGCTCCGGCATTTCCCACTCGCTGTTTGCGGCAACGATGAAATCGCACGGTGTGACCTGGGTGCCCTGATGCAGGTGTTGAAAGAATGCGTGCTGACCATTGGTTCCGGGTGCGCCCCAGATGATTGGTCCAGTGGTGTAGTCAACGGCGCCGCCGGCGCGGTCGATTCGTTTGCCGTTGCTTTCCATGTCGAGCTGCTGAAGGTGCATCGGCAGCCATGACAAATCCTGCGCGTAGGGAAGCACGGCGTGCGTTGGCAAACCCTGGAAATTGGCATGCCAAACGCCAATGAGGGCCAGCAGCAACGGCATATTTTCTTCCGCGGGTGCGTTGCGGAAATGTTCATCCATGGCGTGCGCACCAGCCAGGAGTCGTTCAAATTGTTCAAAGCCAACCGCCAAGGCGATCGGCAGGCCAATCGCCGACCAAAGGGAGTAGCGTCCACCAACCCAGTCCCAGAAGCCGAATACCCGCTCCGGGGTGATGCCAAATGCGGCAGTTTCATCGAGATTGGTCGAGGCGGCCGCGAAGTGCTTGCCGACGGCGTTTTGCCGAGAATCCGCCCCACTCACATTAGTGAGCAGCCACTCACGGGCAGATCTCGCATTTGCCATGGTTTCTTGTGTGGTGAAGGTTTTCGACGAAACGTTAAACAGCGTTGTTTGCGGGTCCAGCCCGGCAACTGTGGCGGCGAGGTGGGCGCCATCTACATTGGACACGAAATGAACCCGCGGGCCGCCCTGTGCGAATGGCCGCAATGCGCTGCAGGCGGTCAGTGGACCAAGATCAGAACCACCGATACCAATGTTGACCACATCGCTAAACGGCTTGCCGGTAACGCCTCGCAACTGCCCGTTTCGTACCGCATCCGAGAACTCGCGCAGGCGCTGCAAAACGGCCTTGACGTCGGGCATTACGTCGCGCTCGTCGACATAAATGGGACGTTGCGATTGATTGCGCAAGGCAATATGCAAAACAGGCCGGTTCTCGGTGATATTGATGCGGCGACCTTCAAACATTGCCTGTATCTGCTCCGGCACGCTCGAGTCCGCTGCCAGTGCCAGCAGCAGTTGCAGAGTCTCATCCGCAATCGGGTTTTTCGAATAATCGAGAAACAGACCGGCTGCTTCCAGGCAGTAGCGCGCGGCACGTTGCGGGTCAGTCGCAAACAGGCCCTGAATATCGCGCGCCTGTGGCCGCGTTGCGTGTGCCTCGAGCGCTTTCCAGCTCGCTCGCTCGGTCAGGCGCGCCATGGCAGAAGCATCAGTGGGTTCTTCATGATGGTCGTTCGAAGCGGCTTCATAACCCCGATTTTAAGCGTTAACCGGCACCGCAACAGCAATACTCGCGGTGGCACACGACATTGCCATAGATGTCTGATCTATTCGGTTTGGTCGCTTGGCAAGCGATGTCTGTGATGTTTCGGGGCGCCGCCTGACAGCGGGTGGTCGAAGTGTCTTGCCCACCAGGTGGCGTGGGCAAAACAAAAAAGCCTCCGGATCGCTCCGGAGGCTTTTTCTGGGATTGCAGCGCTAGCTGGTGCTCAGGCCGCGGACTTCTTCTTCGTGGAAGGAGTCGGGCGGACCGTGTTAACCGTGGCCGAGGTCACTTCCTGGACCTGTTTGCTGGCTTTGGAAAGGGCATCATAGGTCTGGTTGGCTGCGGCAACGGCCGACTTCATTGCGGCAACGGCCATATCTGAACCGGCAGGTGCGTTCTTCTCAGCTTGATCAAGACCAGACACGATGATCTTGTTCACTTCGGTCATCTTGGCTTCAACGATCTTGCCGAACTCGTTTTGCGCTTCGCTCAGGATGTCGTAGCTGTCCTTAAGGTAAGCGGCCAGCGCATCGAATGCTGGTTGAGCAAGCTGCGACTGAAGAGCAGTCATGGATTGCACATCCTTGGCTTCGGCAACGGCCTTGCCATTTTCGGTCGCGCTGGAAAGCGCCGACTTGACGGCTCCAACGTTGAGGTCCATGGCTTTTTCTGCAAGATTTACTGCAATGTTGGCCAATGCAACCGAGGTAGCAATATTCTCTTTTTGCGTTGCGGTCATTTGTTCCATAATCGTTGACATACAAAATCTCCTAAAGTGTGAAAAAACAACCCTATCAAGCCGGGGTGTCAATCTGGTTACCCCGGCGAATCCTGGTTTTGTGCAGTGCACAAACAGGATCGAATTGTACCCTCACTGAGAGTGTTGTCAATAGGTGACAATAATTTTTTTAAGATACAATCACTAAAAATATATCAGTATTAACAGATAGTTATAATTTTCAGTTCAAGATGAATGCCTATCGTCATGCCTTGAGGGCACTGCGAGGTGCGCTGCGCAATACATTCCATCCAGCGATTCTGGGGGTGATGCTGCTGCCCGGCGTCGCGGCCCTGTTTGTCTGGGCCGGTCTGTCGTGGTGGTTCTGGGACAGCTGGAGCGGCGCAATTGAATCGGTGTTGATCAATCTGACCGGCGAAGGCTGGCTAGCGCCGTTGAGCATGGAGCGATTTGCCGGGTTTGCTGCGGGACTGCTGCTGCTGTTGCTGATTGTGCCAGCCGTAATGGCGACAGCAATGCTGTTATCGGCGATCTTTGTCATGCCGGTGCTGGTATCGCACGTCGCGCGCCGGGAGTTCCCCGCCCTCGAGCGGCGCGCCGGTGGCACTTTCATTGGCAGCGTTGTCAACGCGTTGTTAGCGGTTGCGGCCTTTGCGCTGCTATGGTTGGTTACTCTACCGCTTTGGCTGTTTCTCGGGCCTCTCGCGGTGTTGTTGCCGTGGGGATTGTCAGCTTATTTGAATCAGCGCTTGTTCCGCTACGACGCGCTTTCCGAACACGCTGACGCGCAGGAAATGCGGCGGGTGTTTTCCGAGCGTTTTTCCGACCTGTTCGTGCTGGGCCTGATGACCGGGCTGCTTTATTTCATCCCGTTCATCAATCTGATTGCCCCGGTGTTCTCGGCGCTCGCGTTTACCTACCTGTGCCTCGATGAACTGTCCCGCATGCGGAGCACGGATCACACCTCGTTGCACGCAGCCAAGCGGAACTGAGCCGCTACGCCGGCGCGCCGTCAGCCATGCTGGCTGGACGCGCCGGCATGTTGACTCACTCAGATACGCTCATAGATCGCGGCAATCCCCTGGCCGCCGCCAATACACATGGTGGCGAGCGCGTACTTGCCACCGATGCGCTGCAATTCATAGAGCGCTTTGATGCTGATGATGCAGCCGGTCGCGCCGATTGGATGACCCAGCGCCACGGCACCGCCGTTGGGATTGGTTTTTTGCGGGTCGAAATCGAGATCCTTTGCCACGGCACAGGCCTGAGCCGCAAACGCCTCATTGGATTCAATAACGTCCATGTCGCTGACTTTTAGCCCTGCTTTGCTCATGGCGTTTTTCACCGCCGGAATCGGGCCAAGCCCCATGACCCGCGGATCGACACCGGCGTGGCCGTATGTAACCAACCGCGCCAGCGGCTTGATGCCTCGTTTCTCGGCGACACCACGTTCCATCAATACGACTGCCGCGGCGCCGTCGTTGATACCGGAGGCGTTACCCGCCGTCACTGTGCCATCCTGCTTGAATACAGTGCGCAGTTTGCCAAGATTGTCTTGCGAAATGTCGGTGCGGACGTGTTCATCGGTATCGAACACGCGGGTTTCTCTGCGTTCTTTGATCTCGATCGGAAGAATCTGATCCTTGAACAAGCCATTGGCAATGGCGTTGGCAGCGCGCTTGTGGGATTCAAGGGCAAATCCGTCCTGATCGCCCCTTGTCAGGCCGTATTTTTCTGCCACGTTTTCTGCCGTCACGCCCATGTGCATGCCTTCGAACGGGTCGGACAGCGCGCCGACCATGGCATCGACTATGGCTTGATCCCCCATCCTCGCGCCCCATCGCGCGGTTGGAATCCAGTAATTCGAGCGGCTCATCGACTCGGCACCACCGGCCACCGCGATGTCGGCGTCACCCAGTGCAATGTTCTGCGCCGCGCTGATGATTGCTTGCAAGCCGCTGCCACAAAGCCGGTTCAATGTCAGTGCCGGCACTTCCTTGGGAATTCCACCGTTGATCGCGGCTACACGCGACAGGTACATGTCCTTTGTTTCGGTATGTATCACGTTGCCGAACACGACGTGTCCCACCTCGTCAGGGGCCACGCTGGCACGCGACAGCGCCTCTTTGACACAGCGCGCTGCAAGGTCAGTCGGTGCCAAATCCTTCAGCGACCCACCATAATCCCCGATTGCGGTACGTACGCCCGATACGACGACTACTTCGCGTCCGTTGTTCATTCAAGTCCTCCTGTCTTAATGTTTGGGTTGAAGCTCAATGCTGCCAGTGCGTTACCATGATCCAAGCGTACCTATAATCTACGCGTTGGCAATGGCCCGCAACCCTGAGTCGTTATCTTGCCAGTTCTTAATTGTTTCCAGTTTTTATCTCGCCAGTTCTTGTCTTTCCTCGGCAAGCATGACGCTCCTGCCGCCCCCGACGCACAGCGACGCGATGCGTTGTCCTGCAACCTGCTTCACCGTCTGGCACAACAGCGCCACCAGAATTCGGCAGCCGAGGTGCCGATCGGCGGTAAGTGCCCTGGAAATCGTGCCGCCGAATCCCCGATCGTGGTGTGAAGAGCACCGGCGATGACCACGTCGTTGATGTTCATGTCTCCTGCGCCAGTCTTGTAGCACGCAGGTTTGTGCGGGGAGTCGACAGCCGGGTTAGAACAATTCGCTAGTTTACGCCTGTATTCGCTTGGTTGTCGATCTGAATATTGCAGCGCACGATTATTTTATTATTATATAACAATCGAATATATCGAATCTGCTGCGCCTGCGCAGAGGTGACTCGAAAATCGAACGGCACTAGTTGTTGTCCTGCCTGAAGCGGATTATCTTCCTCCGATCCCGCTTGCTCGGCCGTCCTCTGGCGGATTCCGGCATGGCGCGGCGCTCGGCCCTTATCTGCACGGCTTTTTCCTCGCGAGCCAAACGGCTCTGCTCGGTCTCCTCGTACAGGCGTTGCGCTTCAGCTGCCGGACCGCGCCGTTCCGACAAGGCCACTACAGTGATTGTCCATTGGTACGCGCCGCTGCGAACAACGAGTTGGTCACCGACCTTGACCGGCTTGGCCGGTTTGGCCCGCTCGCCATTGAGTGTCACCTTGCCGCCAGCCGCTGCATCCGCCGCGATTGACCGCGTCTTGAACAAACGCGCCGCCCACAGCCACTTGTCGAGGCGAACCGATGCGAGTTCAGCGCTCACCCGATCTCCCACAGCCACGCTGCGCCGTTAGTTGACCGCATTGGTTGATCGGAATAAACGACCAGCACCTTTTCATGGTCGTCGCGAGACGGCGAGGAAGTCAAGGTCAGGGCCTAGTGCCGGGTCCGTCCCGCCGATGTCTGAATGTCCGTAGCAAACACCTGTTCTGCGTCGACCGTATCGAAAGCGTACTGCCGGCCGCAAAATTCGCAAGCAACCTTCACCATCCCCTGCTCGTCGAGGATGGAGCGCACTTCATCGCTGCCAAGCAGACGCAACATCGCAGTCACGCGCTCGCGCGTGCACGAGCATCGAAACGCGGTAGGCCGTTCGTCGAACAGCCGGATATCCTCCTGGTGATACAGGCGGTGGATGATGTTGCGCGCCGGCAGATCCAGCAGTTCGCGTTTGGTGATCGTCTCGCCGATCTTGGTTGCCCTGTTCCAGGCATCTGGATCGTGATTGGGTTTGCCCGGCAACCGCTGCAACAGCAAACCACCGGCCTTGGCAGCGTTGGATGCCAGCCACAAGCGTGTGTCAATCTGCTCAGAAGTTGCCATGTAATGCTCCAGCACCTCGGACACGGTTTCGCCCTCGAGCGAGACAACGCCCTGATAAGCCTGTTTGCCAGCTTCGGGAGCGATGGTAATGACAAATTTACCGTTGCCAAGCAGCGTGCCAATGCTGCCCGAGGGGATATCGCCATGCCACTTCGCTGTGGCACGCAGGGTGTGCTCGCTGGTCGCTTCCACGACCAGCAGATTGATTGGCCCGTCGCCCTGCATCTGCATAATGAGCGCCCCGTCGAACTTCAGCGTTGCCGACAAAAGTGCACCGGCTGCCATCATTTCTCCGAGCAGCGCTTCCAGAGGCTGGGGGTAGTCACGGCGCTCGAGCACCGCACGCCAGGTTGCATCGAGCTGGACTATTTCGCCGCGTACCGGCGTTCCTTCAAGAAGAAATCGTTGTAACAAATCACTCATTAGTTATGCGATCGCCGCCGTGGCCAATTGAAGAACGTCGCCCATTCGCAAAATAGATTCAGCCTTCAGTTCGCCCGAACAGGCGATAACGCTCATGGCGGTCACCGGCGCGACCGCCTTCCCAGATCAGTTGCCATGGTTCACCGATGGTATTGTCATCGTCCCAACGGTCCTGTGTGATCAGCACGTCGCATTTACGCTCCCCTGACCTGGTGTAGATCTGCGAGGTCACGATATTGGCGAAATAGTAGAGCATGGCGCGTTGCGCGTCGCCGACACCCTGACTGATGATGCACTGGTATTGTTGCGGCATCTGCGCGCTCATTTCCGCCACCATCGAGCGGTAGGTCTTGCGTGCGTCAATCCAGTGAAACAGTAGTAATACGGCGAGCGCCCAGCCAGCAGTGATCCCCGCGGCCCACAGGATGAAAGGCCGTTCCGGCGAGCGCTTGATGTTGAAAACCAGCACAAACCAGAGCAAGGTGACGATGATGGCAGCCAGCATTGACCAGATACGCGTCACTGCCTGGTATTCCGGCTGCAGGCTGAATATGTGCTCGGCGAGTCTGGTTGGCAGGCCGAACTGCGCGGCGCTGAAGTAGACCCAGGCGACCAGTGAAAATACCGTTGTCACCATAATGCCAAACCAGTAATAAGCGTTGAGCGCGCCGCGCGGCAGGCGATCGATTGCGATCGACCCCAACAATGCCAGCGGCAGCAGCATCGGCAGTGCCATCACATCGCGCCCTTCTCCCGCGATAGTCAAGTAGCCGAAAATGGCGACGAAGGCAACCAGCGGCAGCTGCACCTCACGCTTTGACAGGCCTTCCTTGCCCTCAATCCACAACGACCATAAGGCAAATATCCAGGCTGGCCAGGCAAACCAGGGCAACACGTCCAGAAAATAAAGTTGTTGCTCATGTTCCGCGAGCACCAATAAATCACCCAGTTGCTGCAGGCTCTGCGCGGACCACTGCGAAAAAAGCTCAGGATGCGTTGCGTGCAACGCCAGCGGCCAGATCGCCAACAGCGGCACGGCAACGGCAAGCGCGACTGCAGCGCTCTGGGCGAATCGGCCGGTACGATAGCGCGGCGAGACGATCACCATGCCAAGCGTCATCAAGACGAGCATGAGTGGCTCGCTGACTCCGCTTGCAAGGAAGGCCATACCGAGCCCGACCCCGAGCCATGCCCCACCTGCGTGCGCGCGCCGCGGCGCAAGCGCCAGTCCGTATATCCCGATAGCGAGCGCCACTAGCAGCACAACGGCACTGATCAACTGGTGGCCACGCACCAGCAGGCCGGTGCAACCAATCAACATCAACGGCGCGACCCAGCTACTGTTTCCGCCCCACAGTTCCCGCGCTGTCAGCGCCGTAAAGATCAGCAGCAGGCCGAGCCAGATACCAACCGAGAGCCGTGCCGCGTCGTGTAGCGCGAAAAACGGTGAGAACACCGTCGCGGTGAGCGCGGCACCATAGTGCACAAGCGGAGGTGTCTGGAGGAAAGGTGTATCGCCGATGCGCGGGACCGTCCAGTCACCGGTCTGCAACATGCGATAGGCTGCGCCAAACGTGTAAGCCTCGTCGGATTTCCATGGATCGTGCCCGACGAGGCCGATCAAAACCCAAGCCACGCAAATGACAATGGCAAGTTGTCGCGGCTTCGCGCTCAACCAGGTGGCGAATCGTTCATTTCTGAGAAGCGTTGCCGGTCGCAGCATTGCAGTGTTCCCGGGACCTTACGCTGAACCGCGGTGACTGAACAAGTGGAGACCGGAATAACGGCCGGTGGCAGCTGCCGGCAGAGGGTAGGCTGTAATCACCATCCGGCTATTCTAGAGCCTATCTGATCATTTTTCGCGCCGCGATATTTCGTGACGCGGAATGATGCGCCGAAAATACAAAAGGCAGCCTGAGCTGCCTTCTGTACCCGATATCGTGTGCTGATGACTGCGCTGCTGCCTATGCCTTGACTCCAGCGCGCGCATATTTTTGCTTGAAGCGCTCGACCCGCCCCGCGGTATCAACGATCTTCTGCTTTCCCGTATAGAAGGGATGGCAGACCGAGCAAACTTCCACGGACAGATCACGTTTCAGCGTCGAGCGGGTCGTGAACGTATTGCCGCAGCTACAAGTCACGTTGACTTCCTGGTAGTCGGGATGAATGCCTGTTTTCATGGCGTTTCCTTTCGTCTGGTCCGGCGGATTGTGCGCCGGCATATTTTCGAGCGCCGCATTATCCACGGCTGAAAGGGGTTTATCAAGCCTTGGGCGCATGGCTTTACGGCTTGAATAGGCGGCGGTTGCGTGGCAATTAGTTGCAAGGCGATAAGTTGCAGGGCGATGACTAGCCTTTGCGCATACTGTCGAAAAACTCCCCGTTGTTCTTCGTTGCCTTGAGCTTTCCGACCAGGAACTCGGTCGCTTCGA
>JBFKXV010000040.1:0-11073 GCA_041637935.1 Burkholderiales bacterium
CATTGCCACCGGCCATTACGCGCAAGTACGGCAGACCAACGGCCGCTTCGAGCTGCTGAAAGCACAGGACAGCAGCAAAGATCAGAGCTATTTCCTGTATCGCCTCAACCAGGAGCAGCTCTCGCGAACCCGTTTTCCGCTCGGTCAGCTCTACAAGCGTGACGTGCGCGAGCTGGCAAAAAAAATCGGGCTGCCGAACTTCGACAAGAAAGACTCTACCGGCATCTGCTTCATCGGAGAACGGCCGTTTCGGGAATTTCTCAGCCGTTATCTTCCCGACCGGCCCGGCAAGATCATCTCGCTCGACGGGAAAGAACTCGGACAGCATTCCGGCTTGATGTATTACACCATCGGCCAGCGACAGGGTCTCGGAATCGGCGGCGAAGGCAATCCATGGTACGTGGCGGCCAAGGACGTCGGCTTGAACCGACTAACCGTGGTTCAGGGCCACGATCACCCGGCACTGTTGTCGCAGGCGCTGGTGGCGAACGACCTGAGCTGGGTTAGCGGTAACGCGCCGCAGACGCATCGTGACTATGGCGCCAAGACACGCTACCGGCAAAAAGACGCCCGGTGCGAACTCGAATCGGTCGACAACCAACATTGCGCCGTTCGTTTTGCCGAGCCGCAGTGGGCGGTGACTCCCGGGCAATCAGTAGTGGTTTACAAGTCGGGGGTGTGCCTCGGGGGTGGAATCATCGAGCGAGCCGTCGCGTTGAAGGACAGCCCGCTACCTGCCCCGGCAACGTAACCGGCGACGTGCCTGGGAAAGATTGCAAAACCCTATGAAGAGGGCGCTCGAAGGTTCTGGAATAAGCATAGCGGCAGGCGCAGTTGCTTCAGTCATTGAGCACCGTGATTTGCACGACGCTTCGAAGAAACGGCAGCACTTCTTCAGCAAACCACGGGTTACGTTTTAGCCACATCCGGTTGCGCGGACTCGGATGCGGCATCGGCAGGAAATGCGGCAGATAATCACGCCAGGCACGCACCGTGTCGGTCAGCGTCCTACGCCGCGATTCACCCAGGTAATATGCTTGAGCGTAGCTGCCCACGAGCAAAGCGATCTGCAGTTTGGGCAACATCGGCACCAGCCGTGGATGCCAGTGAGGTGCGCACTCCGGCCGCGGCGGAAGGTCACCACCGGGTCCTGTGCCCGGATAACATAACCCGGCCGGAATAATCGCGATGCGCCGCTGATCGTAGAACCGCTCGCGGTCAAGCTGCATCCATTCACGCAATCGGTCGCCCGAAGGATCGTTCCACGGTATTCCGGTTTCATGCACGCGACGCCCTGGTGCCTGCCCGACAATCAGCAGGCGCGCCGTTGCGCACGCCCTCAGTACCGGCCTCGGACCCAACGGCAGGTGGGCCGCGCAGCGCGTACAGGAGCGCGCCTCGACCAGCAATTCCGGAAGCCGCTCAGTCATATGGCGGCAACCCCGCACATGCTAAAATTGCACACTAAAAACAGCGAGTTCCTGAACATTTACCGGATCGAATTAAGGGTCAAATCATCATGGCGCTTTCGCCGCTCACCGCATTGTCGCCGCTTGACGGTCGTTACTGGCGCAAAGTCGCCCCACTATCGGATTACTTCAGCGAATTCGGTCTCATCCGATTACGCGTCCGGGTCGAAATTGAATGGCTCAAAGCACTCTGCGCGGCGCCCGCGCTGGCCGAGATCAAGCCGCTGTCGGCGGATTCGGTCAACCACCTTGAGGCACTGGCGCGTGACTTCTCCGTCGAGGATGCAGAATCGGTCAAAGCGATCGAGGTGCGTACCAACCATGACGTAAAGGCTATCGAATACTGGCTGCGTGAACAACTGACGAACGATCCGGAGGCAGCGGCCATTACGCGTTTCGTTCATTTCGCCTGTACGTCGGAGGACATCAATAATTTGTGTCACGCGACAATGTTGCGTGATTCGCGCCGCGACGTGCTGCTGCCAAAGATCGACCGGCTAATCGAGAGGATACGCGGACTCGCTCACGAGTACGCCGAGTTGCCGATGCTGTCTCGCACGCATGGCCAGCCGGCAACACCGACAACCGTCGGCAAGGAACTCGCCAACTTCGCCCACCGGCTGCAACGTCAGCGCCGGCGCATCGAAAAAGTAGAGCTTGCCGCCAAAATCAACGGTGCTGTCGGCAATTACAACGCGCATCTCGCCGCCTACCCCGACTTTGACTGGGAAACTTTTGCGCGCCAGTTTGTTGAAAAACTTGGCTTCGCTTTCAATCCGTACACAGCACAAATTGAACCGCATGATGAAATTGCGGAATTGTTCGACGCGTATGCCGGCTTGAATACGGTACTGATCGATCTTGCGCGCGACGTTTGGGGCTACATTTCGCTGGGATACTTCAAGCAGAGAATCAAGGACGGTGAAGTCGGTTCTTCGACCATGCCGCACAAGGTCAATCCGATTGATTTCGAAAATGCCGAAGGCAACCTTGGGTTGTCTAACGCAGTACTCGCGCACCTCAGTGAAAAACTGCCGGTATCGCGCTGGCAACGCGATCTGACCGACTCGACGGTGTTGCGCAACGTGGGCACGGCGCTTGGTTACGCGTTGCTTGCCTATGACTCGTGCCTGCGCGGCCTGGACAAGCTCGAGGCTGATCCGAAACGTCTCGCCGAGGATCTGGACGCAAACTGGGAAGTTCTCGCCGAGCCGATTCAGACGGTGATGAAGCGCTATGGCATCGAGGACGCCTACGAGAAACTGAAATCACTGACACGCGGCAAAGGCGGCATCTCACGCGACGGGCTGCATGCCTTTATCCGTGATCTGCCAGTTCCGGAGTCCGAGAAACGCCGCCTGCTATCGCTCACTCCGGGCACCTACACAGGACGTGCTGCAAATCTGGCGAAGCGCATCTGAGGCAGCGCAGACGCACATTCTGTGCGGTGCGCGAGCTTGAAGCCGGCGCGATCGCCCAAACATGAACAACATCGTAGTTCAGGAGCACGGTGATGGCCGCATATGTGAGCGAGGTTACTGAAAACGAATTTCACAACAGCGTCGTCGAGGAGTCGCACAAACGCCCGGTGCTGGTTGATTTCTGGGCGCCATGGTGCGGCCCCTGCCGCAGCCTGACGCCGATCCTGGAGAAACTCGCTGACGAGTATGCCGGGCAGTTTCTGCTCGCCAAAATCAATTCCGACGAGAATCAGGCGCTGGCCGGCGAACTCGGCGTGCGCGGCATCCCGAACGTGAAGGCTTTTTACGGCGGGCAGATGATCGACGAATTCACCGGCGCCATGCCCGAGGGCATGGTGCGGCAATTCATCGAGCGCGTACTGCCGAGCAAGGCTGAGAGACAACGGCAGGCGGCAATGCTGGCCTATCAATCGGGCGATGCCGAACAGGCACTCGCTGGCCTCGAAGATGCGCAGTTATTGGAGCCCGATAACGATACCATCCGTATGGATCGTGCCGAGGTGTTGCTCAAGCTCGGGCGCGCGCCGGAGGCGGCAAATCTGCTCGATGAACTCAAACCAATCACCGCCATGGATGCGCGCGCCGAACACCTGAGAGCAGAACTGGCCTTTTCAGACGGTGAGGAGACCGCGGCAGATACCGGAACGCTAGAGGCGCAGGTGTCAGGCAATCCGCAGGATCTGGCGGCGCGATTGGCGTTGGCAAAGCACTATGTCAATCAAAAGCAGTTCGAACCAGCCTTGCAGCAACTGCTGGAAATCATCCGCACTGACCGTAACTTTGACAACGACGCCGGGCGCAAGACCATGCTCGCCGTATTCGAATTGCTCGGCAGCGATCACGAACTGACCAGTCAGTATCGACGCCTGCTGGCCGCATCACTGAACTGAGCGCCAGCCCGGATCAAAAACCGCGCAGTTGTTTCTCAGCTTCCCGCCGAGGTGGGGCGGCGGTGACATATATTCTCAACAATGCCCGGCGTGATCGACAGCAAGATGATGATCATGATGGCCAGCGTGAGATTGTCGCGGATGATCGGAAGATTGCCGAAGAAGTAGCCGGCATAGGCCAGCAAAACGACCCACAAAATGGCGCCCGACACATTGAAGAAAAGAAATCGGCGATAACTGAAACGGCCAATGCCGGCCACAAACGGCGCATATGTCCGCACGATCGGCACGAAGCGGGCAATGATAATGGTCTTGCCACCATGGCGTTCAAAGAACTGGTGCGTGTACTCGAGATAGGCGTGCTTGAAAAAACGCGAATCTTCGTAATGAAAAACTTTCGGCCCGAGATAATGGCCAATGGCGTAATTGACCGAATCACCAAGAATCGCGGCAACGATCAGCACCAGCGACAACAGATGGACATTCAGTTCGCCGATCGCGGCAATGGTGCCGGCAACGAACAACAGTGAGTCGCCTGGCAGGAATGGCGTAACGACAACGCCGGTTTCAAGAAATATGATCAGGGAAAAAAATCGCGTAAGCCCAAACGCCGTACTCCTGCACCAGCACCCTCAGATGCTCGTCGAGATTGACTATGAGATCCAATGCCCACGATATGAATTCCACACAGAAGACCCGCGACGTCTAGGCTAGACGACGGCTTCTTCGGATTTCTTCTCCGGCCGCAGCAAGTCTTCCCGCGTGACACCGAGCCACAGAATCAGCGGGCTGGCAACGAATATCGATGAATAAATGCCGAACAAAATTCCGATCGTCAAGGCCAACGCAAAGTAAAACAAGGCCTCGCCACCGAAGATCAGGATTGACAGCACCATCAACTGGGTACTTCCGTGGGTAATGATGGTGCGTGACATGGTTCTTGTGATGGCGTTGTTGATAACGTCGCGCACCGTCGCCTTGCGCATCTTGCGGAAATTCTCGCGGATCCGGTCAAACACGACCACCGACTCGTTGACCGAGTAGCCTAGAACAGCGAGCACAGCCGCCAGTACCGGTAACGAGAACTCCCACTGGAATATGGCGAAAAAGCCAAGAATAATGATCACGTCGTGCAGGTTGGCAAGAATCGCCGCGACGCCGAACTTCCACTCGAAGCGTAACGCCAGGTAGATGACGATGCCGATCGACACCACCAGCAATGCCATGGCGCCCTTTTCTACCAGTTCCTCGCCAACCTGGGCGCCGACAAAGTCAACTCTTCGCAACTCGACACCGGGATCTTTTGCGCGCAACGCAGCAATCACTGTTTCTGACAACTGGGCGCCACTGAATTCCTCTTTGGTGGGAAGCCGGATCAACACGGTCTGCGAGCTGCCGAAACTCTGAACGACGGCATCAGCGAGTTCAATTTCATTGAGCGTCTCGCGTATGCTCGTAATGTCCGCCGGACCGCTGTAATTGACTTCCATTACGGTACCGCCGGTGAACTCGACACCCAGATTCAACCCCTTTATTGCCAGTGCGCCAACTGCGATGACGAACGTCGCCACCGAGATCAAGTTGAACACCAGCGCAAAGCGCATGAAAGGGATGTCTTTGCGAATGCGGAAGAATTCCATGATTGATCTTTCCCGTCAGCTGTCGTGTGAGCAGATCATGTTGCTGCCTGCTGCTTGTACCAGTCAGACTGGCCGATTGGCAGGGTATCGAGCTTGCGCCGGCTGCCGTAAAGGAAATTGACGATGCCGCGCGACACGAACACGGCACTGAACATCGAGGTCAGGATGCCAAGGCTATGCACCACTGCGAATCCGCGCACCGGCCCGGTGCCGAAGGAGAACAGTGCGACCGCCGCAATCAGGGTCGTGATATTGGAGTCCAGAATCGTGCCCCATGCGCGGTCGTAACCGGCGGCGATTGCCGCCTGCGGCGTCGTGCCGTTGCGCACTTCCTCGCGTATCCGTTCGTTGATCAGCACATTTGCATCGATCGCCATACCCAGCGTGAGCGCAATTGCGGCAATTCCCGGAAGTGTCAGCGTCGCCTGCAACATCGACAAAAGCGCCACCAGCAGCATCATGTTGACGCACAGGGCAATCACCGAGATGCCACCAAAAATCGCGTAATAGACCGCAATGAACAAGCTGAGCGCGATGAAGCCCATCCATGTGGCGCGAAACCCGCGCTCGATGTTGTCGGCACCGAGGCTCGGCCCGACTGTGCGTTCCTCGATGATTTCCATTGGGGCCGCCAGCGCTCCGGCGCGTAACAGCAAAGCCACATCACGCGCTTCGGTGGTGGTCATTTGGCCACTGATCTGCACCCGCCCGCCGGGAATCTCGCTGCGCACCACCGGTGCCGTCACAACCTCGGCCTTGCCTCGTTCGACCAGCACCATGGCGATGCGCCGGCCGACGTTCTCGCGGGTGGTTTTCTGAAAAATCGTCGCACCCCGCCCATCCAGATTGAGGTGTACGGCCGGCTCGCCGGTTTGCGAGTCGAACCCCGGCTGAGCATCGGAGATGCGATCGCCGGTAAGAATGATTTCGCGCTTGAGTAGATACGGCACGCCATCCCGGTCATACATCAACTCGACACCGAACGGCACCTGCCCGGACTGCGCTGCTTGCAGCGTCGCCGGATCACTCTTTTCTTCATCGACCAGGCGCACCTCGAGACTCGCCGTACGACCGAGAATGTCCTTCGCCTTGGCAGTATCCTGCACGCCGGGAAGCTGCACCACCACCCGGTCCAGACCCGACTGCTGGACGATCGGCTCAGCGACACCCAGTTCATTGACTCGATTGCGCAGCGTCTGAATGTTCTGTGCCAGAGCAAATTCACGGATGCGCTGCTCAACCTCGGGCTGCAGCGTGGCGATGAGGCGGAAATCGCTACCGGTATCACTGCTGCGCACATCCAGATCCCGCGCGTTCTGCCGCAATACCGAGATCGCCTGATCGCGCGTCGCTTCATCGCGAAAGCGCACCCGTATCGTCTGACCTTCGCGAGAAATCCGCGAATAGCGTACGCCTTCCGAGCGCATCAGTTGGCGCAGCTCCTGTGCATAACTGTCTGCGGACTTGGCAAGCGCCGCTTTCATGTCCACCTGGAGGAGAAAATGCACCCCGCCGCGCAAGTCCAACCCCAAATACATCGGCAATGCATTGACCTCGGCCATCCAACGCGGCGAATTCGCCAGCAGATTCAGGGCAACGACGTAATCATCGCCCAGTTCCCGTTGCAGAATGTCCTTGGCGCGCAGCTGCGTATCGGCATCGCCGAAACGCACTTTGACGCCGGACTGGTCGAGGTAAGCGGCGTCAATCGTTATGTTCGCCGCCTCCAGACCGCTCTCTATGCGGCTCAGCAATTCGGTATCGACGCTTGCTGTGGCCCGCGCTGGTGAAACCTGAACCGCGGGTGATTCGCCGAAGAAATTCGGAATCGTGTAAATCACCCCCACGGTCAACGCGAAGATGATGATGACGTATTTCCAGGCTGGATAGCGGTTCATAATGAAATAAGACGGCTGAGCCGTTGGTGACAGATAGGCGTTTGCATGACTCGCACCGGGCTGTTCAAGAATTGCCCGCCGACTTCAAAGTTCCCTTGGGCAAAAGGGTCTGTACGGCTGGCTTTTGCACCTTGATCTCGACGTTCGGCGCAATCTCCAGGGTGACGAATTGCTCACCGACATTGGTAATCTTGCCGAGCGTGCCGCCACTGGTCGCGACTTCGTCTCCCTTTTGCAGAGCCTGCAGCATCGTCCGGTGCTCCTTGGCGCGCTTGGCCTGCGGCCGAATCATCAAGAAATAAAGCAGCACGAACAGCAGGATCAGAGGCATCAGCCCGATCAGATCCATGCCACCCTGTGCGCCGCCCCCAGCCTGAGCATATGCAGTTTCGATCAACACGTTGACTCCTCCAATTTACCTCTTCAGATACTGCGCAGTTACGCATTTTGGGCGCGTTTCCACGCCTGTTCTCCACGCGTTCTACCCAAATGCGCAGTGTCCCCTAACTGCGCAGTTTTCTCTAACCGCGCAGTATTCCCTAACTGCGCAGTCCGTCGATGTTGCATTGTGCGCGATTCGCACTTTGTACCAATCTCGCCGTTTTCGGGCGCACCGCTGACAGATTTGCCGCCAGCAGACTCACGCCGATCAAGCCGGCCCGGTGCGCAATGCCAGTGCCGCTAAAAAAGCGCCGTATTTTAACAGCTTAACAGGCCCGCTTGTACGCACGCCACGGATTGGAACGGCATTATCACCCGATCGACGAAGAGCCTTCATGTTGTGGCATATCCCTGCAGCCCAAGCAAATCAACGTAATCGTCGAGTCGGCCCAGTTCAATTGCCTTGCGCATACCACTCATCAACCGCTGGTAATAACTCAGGTTGTGAAGCGTGTTGAGTTGGGCACCAAGCATCTCGTTGATGCGTTGCAAATGATGCAGGTAGGCACGAGTGAAGTTACTGCAGGTATAGCAGTCACACTGCGGATCGAGCGGGGCAGTATCATCGCGATAAACGGCATTGCGAAGCTTGATAATCCCCTCCGAGGTGTATACCCAGCCATTGCGTGCATTGCGAGTGGGTAGAACGCAATCGAACATGTCAATGCCGTTTCTGACCGCCGTCACCAGGTCAGCGGGGGTACCTACCCCCATCAAATAGCGTGGCTGCGCTTGCGGCAGACGTGGCGCCGTGTGTCTGAGGACTCGCAGCATTTCCGATTTTGGCTCACCAACCGAGAGCCCGCCGATGGCGTAGCCGTCGAAGCCGATTCGCTCCAGTTCGTCAAGGCACAAATCGCGCAGGTTCTCGTACATACCACCCTGAACGATGCCGAACAATGCGTTGCTGTTGGACTCGTGCGAGCGCTTGCAACGTTCGGCCCAGCGCACACTCAAGTACATGGATTCCGTCGCCTCCGCCTCACTCGCGGGATAAGGCGTGCACTCGTCGAACGCCATGACGATGTCGGCATTTAACAACGCCTGGATACGCATCGACTCTTCGGGCGACAGAAAGCACGGCGAGCCATCCACGGGCGAGCGAAACTCGACACCCTCCTCGGTGATGTTGCGCAGCTCACCCAGGCTGAAAACCTGAAACCCCCCTGAATCAGTCAATACCGGGTGCTGCCAGCCCATGAATTGGTGCAGCCCGCCGTGCGCCGATACCACTTCCAAGCCCGGGCGCAGCCATAAATGGAACGTGTTGCCAAGTATGATTTGCGTCCCGATCGACTCCAGATCGGCCGGGCGCATGCCCTTCACGGCGCCGTAAGTACCCACCGGCATAAACACCGGCGTCTCGACCGTCCCGTGTGCGAGAGATAACCTGCCGCGCCGTGCCAGTCCGTCATTGGCGAGCAATTCAAACTGCATGCATCATCACTTCCAGTGCGTTCACCTGGCGCGACCACTTCATAGTGGCAGCGCCCCCTCCATCAGCATGGCGTCTCCGTAACTGAAGAAACGGTAGCGCTCCTGAACTGCGTGACGATAGGCGCGCATCACGTTGTCCAACCCGGCGAACGCAGCGACCAGCATCAGTAAGGTCGAGCGCGGCAAGTGAAAATTGGTCAGCAGCCGTTGTACCACTTTGAAACGGAAACCGGGACGAACAAACAGGCGCGTTTCGGCACTACCGGCAGCAACCTCGCCAGCGGCGGCGGCCGATTCCAGGGCGCGCAGACTGGTGGTACCGACGGCACAAACACGCCCCCCTCGCGACCGGACCCGTTGCAGGGCTTGCACGGTTGCTTGCGGAATACGGTACCACTCGGCATGCATCACGTGCCGGTCAATGTCGGTTACACGCACCGGTTGAAAAGTGCCGGCGCCCACATGCAAGGTAACGTAAGCGGCGTCGACACCGAGTTGCACAAGGCGCTGCATCATCTGCTGGTCAAAGTGCAACCCTGCAGTTGGTGCCGCCACTGCCCCGGGGTGCCTTGCGTAGACGGTTTGATATCTGTCCTCATCTGTGACGTCGGCACTGCGCCCGATGTAGGGCGGTAACGGAACCTGCCCGTGACGGTCCAGAATTGAAAACACGTTGTCGGGAAACGCGAGCACGAACAGATCATTTTCGCGCGATACGACTTGCAACTGCACGCGCTCATCGATGTTGATGCGTTGCCCTGGTTTCGGTGCGCGGCTTGCGCGTAACATGGCCAGTGCCGTGCCGGCATCAAGTACCCGTTCGACCATGATTTCGACCTTTCCGCCGCTGTCTTTGACGCCAAACAAGCGCGCCTTGATGACCTGCGTATCATTGAAAACCATCAGATCGCCGGCGCGAAAGAACTGCGCGAGTTCCTCGAATCGGTGATCGGAGATGGTGCCACTCACACCGTCCAAATGCATAAGGCGCGAGTTGCGCCGGGCAGGTAACGGAGCCTGGGCAATCAGGTCGTCAGGCAACTCATAGTCAAATTCGGACAGCTGCATCGGGCGATTATATCGGCAGCTTCCAAGCCGGGCCCGGTTGTGATGTTCCTTGCTGTAGATCGATGCTTTCGTGGATAATTCGCCCCGTGCCGGGATGGCGGAACTGGTAGACGCAGCGGACTCAAAATCCGCCGGTGGTGACACCGTAAGGGTTCGACTCCCTTTCCCGGCACCAGTGCGCGTCGCTGGCCTGGTAGCTGAGGTTACATTGCTCCCGGCCGGCATGCTCATGCAAGGCGGGGGTAGTGCCGGGTTGCGGCGCTACGGCGTATTTGCTGGCACGATTGTCGCGATTCGACGACAGTCAAGATCAAAGATTCCGTCTTCGCGCCGTGTTTTGGCAGAATGTGATTTTGGCCGATGTTGGCCTCTTCGAGCGCTGCCGGCCGTCTCTAACCATTTCTTTCTTTCCTGCCCGTACGCCACCTGTAACGTGATATTACTGATCAAGAAATCGGATGATGATGGCCGGCTCGCCAGAGTACCGGAGTTCCTGACCACTGATTGGACAATCGAGGTTGCCGACGACAATGACCGCGATGCTTTTGCCGCGGCATTGGCGCAAGCGGATGCCTGTGTCTCGATGGACTGGCCGGAGGACATGCCAGCGGCACCAAGGCTCAAATTGCTGCATCTTCCGGGTGCCGGAACCGACGAAATCGCCTTCCAGGCAGTTCCGGCGGCAGCAACGATCTGTAACGTGTATGAACATGAGATCGGCATCTCGGAATACGTCATCGCCACCATGC
>JBFKXV010000041.1:0-10908 GCA_041637935.1 Burkholderiales bacterium
AGCGCCTGGACCTGGTGCTGAACATGCTTGGCCAGCGCGTCGAGGTACTGCGCCTGTCGCGCGAAATCAGCGACAAGACACGCAAGGAATTCGACGAACGCCAGCGCGAACACGTGCTGCGTGAACAAATGCGTCAAATTCAGAAAGAGCTTGGCGAGGACGAAGGCTCGGCTGCGGAAGTCGAAGAACTGAAGAAGTCCATCGAAGAAGCGGGCATGCCGGAAGACACACTCAAGCATGCGCGCAAGGAATTGAAACGCCTCGAGCGAATGAGCGACGCCGGTGGTGAGTACTCGATGTTGCGTACCTACCTCGAGTGGCTCACAGAACTGCCGTGGAAAGACGAACCACAGGCGGCGATCGACCTTACCATGGCGCGGCGCATCCTCGACGAGGATCACTATGGGCTTGAAAAGATCAAGCGGCGCATTCTGGAGTATCTCGCCGTCAGAAAACTCAATCCGCAAGGCAATAGTCCGATATTGTGTTTTGTTGGCCCGCCGGGAGTCGGAAAGACCTCGCTTGGCCAGTCGATTGCGCGGGCAACAGGGCGCAAGTTCCAGCGTGTTGCACTTGGTGGCACACACGATGAGGCGGAGATTCGTGGTCATCGGCGTACCTACATCGGCGCGCTGCCGGGTAACATCGTTCAGGCGATCCGACGGGCAGGGTCGCGTGCGGGCGTGCTGATGCTCGACGAAATCGATAAGCTCGGCGCCGGCGGTTTCCATGGCGATCCGTCGAGTGCGTTGCTGGAAGTGCTCGATCCTGAACAGAACGCCAGATTTCGCGACAATTACCTCGGTGTGGATTATGACCTGTCGAAAGTGATGTTCATAACGACGGCAAACGTGCTCGACACCATTCCGGGCCCATTGCGCGATCGCATGGAAGTAATTCAGCTGCAGGGTTACACCGAAGAAGAGAAGCTCGAAATTGCCAGGCGCTATCTGATCAAACGCCAGCTCGACGCCAATGGACTCAAGCCGGAGCAAGCGTCACTCACCGACGCCGCAATACGCGCGATCATTGGCGATTACACGCGTGAAGCCGGCGTGCGCAATCTGGAGCGCGAAATCGGTTCGGTGTTCCGTTCGGTCGCAATGAAGATTGCCGAAGGGACAGCGGATGCAGTGACAGTCGATGCGGGTGATCTGCACGCCATTCTCGGCGCCCGAAAGTTCGAAAACGAACTGGCGCAGCGCAGTGCCGTACCGGGCGTTGCAACTGGCCTGGCATGGACACCGGTCGGCGGTGACATTCTGTTTATCGAAGCTTCGAAAGTGCCCGGCTCGGGCAAGTTGATTCTCACCGGACAGCTCGGCGACGTCATGAAAGAGTCAGCGCAGGCTGCATTGACGCTGGCCAAGAGTTACTTCGATCAGTCGCTGGACAAGGTGGATTTGCACGTCCACGTACCGGCGGGAGCGACGCCGAAAGACGGCCCCAGTGCTGGCACCGCCATGTTTTTGGCGCTTGTGTCGCTGTTGTCCAACAAGCCGGTGCGTGCCGACGTTGCCATGACCGGAGAGATTTCGCTGCGTGGTTTGGTGCTGCCGATCGGCGGCGTCAAACAGAAAGTACTGGCGGCACTGCGTGCCGGTATCAAGACTGTGATGCTGCCAAGGCGCAACGAGAAAGATCTGGAAGACGTTCCTGCCTCGGCGCGTGAGAACCTGGAGTTTGTTTTTCTGGACAATGTCACTGATGCTGTGCGCTGTGCCATGGATATTGATCCCGGGCAGCTCTCGGCATTCAACGAAGAGCAGGCGGCCTGATTAAAATGTTCTTCAATTATGGTCACCCGCATATAGAGTACGGGTAGCCATTGGTAAAGAAAACCGCGCCTTGAGGCGCGGTTTTTTTGTTTGCCGGGATTATGCCAGTCGAGCCCTCCCCATACCGCATTTCCCCGTCGACGCATCGCAGCTGAAAACAGTTGCTGATGCAACCGGGCATTCGCGTTTTGTCGGTACCTCTTATTGAGCTATGCTCCGATTCGAGGCTGTTTGCTGGTGGTATCGAGGTTATCGAAACTTCACCGTGCGGCCGTCTGCTCGATTGTTACCGGGTTGAGGAAAGAAAAAGATGGCTCTTGAATTCAAAGGCGTATTCCCTGCACCGCCAACGCCGGTGACAGACGACGGCCGCGTCAACGAAAAGGCGTTGCGCTTGCTGCTGGATGACAACATGACCCACGGGTGTGGCGGTTTCTGGATGGCGGGAAGTACCGGCGAGGGACCGATACTTTCCGAACAACAGCGCGACGCCGTTGCGAACATATCCGCTGACGTGTGCAAAGACAAGGCTTTGGTGATCATGCACGTCGGCACAATCAGCGCCGCGAGCGCGATCAAGGGTGCGAAAACGGCGCGCGAGGCGGGCTGTGCCGCAGTATGCTGTCTGCCACCATTGTTTTTCCCCAGTAATCAGCGCTCCATCACTGATTATTACAAGTCCGTAGCGGATGCCGCCGGAGACCTTCCGTTCTTTGTCTATAACCTGCCACAGCTGACGCAGGTCGAGACTGTCCCCGCATTGATGGAAAAACTGATGCGCGAAATTCCTACCTTGAAAGGTTTGAAGCACTCGGCGCATAACTTCAAGCACATTCGGGAATTTACCGATATGGGGCTGACGTGTTTTTCCGGCAACGCCGCTTTTCCGTTGCCGGCACTGGACATGGGTGCAGTCGGGACTATCGACGCGCCTTTGTCGATCGCGCCGTGGCATTTCGTGGCACTTTACCGAGCGTGGGCATCGGGCGACGCGGTACGTGCCAAGCAGTTGCAGGATGAAACCGGCAAATACGTTGATCTGGTGTGGATGTACCACGCCCATGCTGACGTCTGTAAGACGGTTCTTTCTGCGCGCCTCGGGGTCGATTGCGGTCGCTCGATACCGCCGGTTATCCGACTCAGTGATGACGAACGCAGTGACGTTTTGCGCGTTGCCGAATCGCTCGGGGTAACCCGCCAACCAGTTTAGTTAATTGACGGACGGCGCGTCAGTCGTATCGCGTCATCGGTTTCCGGTCAGTTTCCACGGTGGAGTACGCTAACTGCGATACCATTTCACCTTTTGCCCACGAAGGACCTCCCATGAGATATCCGATGATCGGCCTTTTGGTATTGCTGAGCGTTGCCTGCTCACGCCCGGCTGTACCGGCCGCCGTAGAACTCGAGACTGAAGAACAGAAGACGTTGTATGCAATCGGCGTAGCACTGAGCCAGCAATTAGCGTCCTTTGGCTTGACTGAAGACGAACTGGCATTCATCAACGCCGGAATGGCCGACGGCGTACTGCAACAGCCGCACAAAGTCGACATGCAGACATACGGGCCGAAGATCAAGGAACTGGCGGAGCAACGTGTCGCCGTCGTCATCAAACGGCAGGCTGAACAATCCAGGGCGCTGCTCGAGAAGTCCGCTGGTGAACCGGGTGCAGTAACAACCCAATCTGGTGCCATTGTCATCCCCATCACGGAAGGCACGGGGCCTAATCCGAAAGCGCAAGACACGGTGAAAGTTCACTACCACGGCACGCTGACCGATGGAACAGTATTCGACAGCTCGGTCGATCGCGGCGTACCGGCGACCTTTCCGTTGGCTAACGTGATCAAGTGCTGGACCGAGGGAGTGCAGGAAATCAAGGTTGGCGGCAAGGCGCGGCTGGTGTGTCCGGCAGATGTTGCCTACGGTAACCGCGGCGCGCCGCCGAATATCAGGCCCGGTGCAACGCTGATTTTTGAAGTCGAGTTACTCGAGATCGGCGGTTGATCTGGTTGGCGCACGGAGCGAATTCGAGTTTGGCGACCCGCTCGACTGGATGCCAATTCGAGTCGGACTGGTAACAGATCGAAGCGATTAGAAGTCGAAGCGATTAGAAATCGAAGCGATAACAAATCGAAGCGATAACAAAGGGAACCGGTAATGAATTAGACCGGTGATGCATTACGGCTCGATGCGAACAGTGATTCTTTGCGTCGTGCTTGGTTGAGGCAACAAAGCTGGAGGAAAAGAAGCATGCTGATCGATATCCGCACTTACAGGTGTCGCCCCGGCACCATCAAAAAGCATCTTGCGCTCTATGAAAAAATGGGAAAGGGTCCGCAAACCAAACACCTGGGCCAGCCGATGGCGTACCTGGTGGGTGAAAGCGGCGATCCCAATGAGTATGTTCACATCTGGATCTATGAAAACGCCGGAGACCGCGAGAAGCGCCGGGCGGCAATGCAGGCCGATCCGGAGTGGATATCATTTACCCAGGAAAGCGCCAAACTGGGCGCTCTGGAAAGCCAGAAGAACAAACTGATGACACCGGTCGGGTTCTTCCCCGAACCAAGACGGGTCAGCTGAACTCACAAGCACGGCCAAACGGCACTGGTTATGAATTAGAGCCAGTGCTGTTTGATATGGTTGTGCACCTAACGCGCGGGGAAAGCGCCTGATTGACTGTGTCGCGCAGACCTATCAGCCAATCAACTCAGGTTGCCGACCTGGCCCGTTCCTGATCAATCAGCAGCCGGCGAAGAATCTTGCCGGAAGCGGATTTGGGTATCTGTTCAATGAATTCGACTTGCCGAATGCGCTTGTGCGGCGCAACTTGCCCGGCGACGAAATCCATTACGGTTTGTTCGTCAAGGTTTTGGCCGGGACGAATCACGATGTAAGCCTTTGGCAATTCACCAGCCTCTTCATCGGCAACGGGAATCACAGCGGCATCGCCGATCGCCGGGTGTGTAACCAGCAACGCTTCGAGCTCGGCGGGAGCAACCTGCATACCTTTGTATTTGATCAGTTCCTTCAGGCGATCAACGGCAAAGAAGTAACCATCTTCGTCGACATAACCGATATCACCACTGTGGTACCAGCCTTGCCCATCGATGCTTTCTGACGTCGCGTCGGGACGACCAAGGTAACCTTTCATGATTTGCGGGCCTCGTATCCAGATTTCTCCGGATTCGCCTTGTTTCACCGGTTTTCCCGAATCGGTATCAACGATCATCACTTCAGTATTCGGAACCGGCATGCCGAGTGAGCCGAGTTTGTAGCCCGGCTCACGTGTAGGCGCGAGATGCGTGACAGGGCTGGCTTCAGTCATGCCGTAACCCTGAGCGACCTTGCAACCGATGCGCTTTGCCGCCTCCCCGGCCAGCGCCTCGCCCAATGGCGCTGCACCCGACATGATGATGCGCAGGCTCGACAGGTCATAATTGTCGACAACCGGGTGCTTCGCCAGGCCGAGGACAATCGGAGGCACCAGTGGGGCCGAGGTGATCTTGTACTTCTGCACCGCAGCGAGGAACTCTTCCATATCGAAGCGTGACATGGTGATGAGGGTGCCGCCTTGCGCCAGCGTCAATAACATGACGACCACCATTCCGTAAATATGGAAAAAAGGCAGCACCGCCAGAACAATGTCAGACTCCTCGGCGCTCTCGAAGCTCTCCATGCCAAGGCATTGACACATGTTCATGACTAAATGGTGATGCGTGAGCATCACGCCTTTCGGCATTCCGGTGGTCCCGCTCGAATATGGCAATACCGCCAGATCTTCGGTCGGTGCAATCGTAATGTGCGGAGCAACGGCGGAGGTTTGCATCAACGCAGACAGTGGTGTTGCGCCATCTGCTTCTCCGAGGACAAAGATTTCTTCGACTCCCGAACCGTCAGCAGCTTGCCTGGCCTTTTCCAGGAACGACGGAACCGTAACCAGAAAACGCGCTTCAGAGTCCTCAAGTTGTTTGGCGAGTTCACCGGCTGTATACAGCGGATTGGCGGTGGTTGATACACCGCCGAGCTTGCTTGTGGCCAGGAATACAACAGCGTATTCAGGGACGTTCGGGCAATAGATCGCTAATACATCACCCTTGCTGAAGTCTCGGCCTGCCAGACCTGCAGCGAGTTGGTCCACGCAACGGGTAAGTTGTCCATAACTGAGACTGCGGCCGTTAGCCGCCTCAACGATGGCGGGCTTGTCATTCAATCGATCAGTGTGACGTAAAACGAACTCGTGAACGCTGACTTCCGGCGCCGTTACGTCCGGGTGCGGGCTCTTGAAAATCATTATTAACCTTTGTTGCGATGGGTCGGCGGTTGTCTGGGAATCGCTTCGCGCGTGTTGTTTTCGTGACTCGAGAAAGGTCTTCATAATCCACCAAGTCAATGCACGTTGCAACATGCTCGCCAGGTTCGTCGCGCTCGGATTTGCACGCGGGGGGACGTGGATTCGTTGGCGGGAACCCGATTCCGGATTTGTGCGACACTGCGTATCGGAAGGCATTGCTCTTCAGCTATATCGTTAGCAGGGTGTTGAAAAACGTCGCGAGCGGGCTTCAGTCGGGTGCGCCCGGAGCACAGGAACCGGAGTGTACAGAGGGAGTACATGAGGATTCCGAGCACCGCGCAAGCCCGAATCAAGGCCGCGCAGTAGTTTTTCAACACCCTGTTAGGCGTGTAACGGGCAATTTCATAACTGAACCGAGGCAGGATGCGATGAGCGTCGAACTCAATGGCATTGCACACATACAACTGACAGTTAACCAACCGGCCAGTCTGGAGTTCTGGGAACGGCTTTGCCAGTTCCTGGAGATGGAGACGCTCATCAAAGGCGAGGACGCGCGTTATTTCATCGGTAGCCGAACCGGGATATTGGTCCGGCTGGCGCCTGCTGATAAGCGCGATCAATTATTCGATCAGGATCGTTGCGGACTGCATCATTTTTGCTTCCGTGCACGCAGGCGTGAAGACGTCGATGCAATTTACGAGTTCGTCACCGAGGCGATCGACGCGCACATTGTTCATCCTCCGGAGGCGGGTGATCATTTTGCGCCGGGGTATTATTCCCTGCTGTTCGAGGACCCGGACGGCATCCGCGTTGAAGTGAATTTCGTGCCTGGCAAAGGGCATTTTGACAGGGGTGGGCGGCTCGGGCCCGGCGGAACCGGGCCGGCGACCCGTTACGGAAGCGATGGCCTGACCGGCTAACGGTACGCAGGCGCGAAGCGTGACACTATGGTTCGAACGTCAGACAGGATCGACAGAGTAATGCGGGCTACAACAACGCACTGGGTGAAACTGGTCCTCGCCGCCGTGCTCGTTACGATTACCGTTCCCGCATATGCCGCGGGTAACGAGGCGATGGCCACGTCGTTGAAAAAGGTGAAACTATTTTCGAACCAGAGCGGTGCTTACGATAATGCTTTCGGGCGTGCGCTGTGGCTGGAATCCGAGTCGGCCGATGGCACCGCTACGGGAATAATCGAGGCGGTACTGGACTTTCCTTTCGAGTCAGCGAGCGCGCAGCTGAGTGAGCCCGCAAACTGGTGCGAGATTTTGATACTGCATTTCAACGTCAAATTGTGCACGGTCAATCGCCAGGAGGACGACGAAACCGTGCTCGATGTGGCAATTGGCCGCAAGTATGAACAGCCCATCGGCAAGGTGTATCGCGTCCGTTTCGTGTTCGGTGCCGTGCAGCGCAGCGATGACTTGCTTCATGTGCAATTGATTGCAGACGATGGCCCACTGAGCACGCGCAATTACCGCATCGTGTTGCTCGCATCTCCGGTGGGATCCGAGAGAATCGTTGTCAAGTTGTCTTATGCCTACGAATATGGAATGGTCGGTAAACTGGCGATGACGGCTTATCTGAGCACGTTTGGCCGGAACAAAGTGGGATTCACAATCGAGGGTGAAGATTCAAACGGGCAGCCGCGTTACGTTCGAGGTATGCGTGGCGCGGTCGAACGCAACGCGATGCGTTATTGCCTCGCGGTGGAGAGCTACATGCGCTCGCTGTCGTGGCCGCAACACCAGCAGATCGAGGCGAGATTGCAGGACTGGTTTACAGCTTCACAGCGTTTTTCGCGTCAGCTCTACGAGATGGACCGCGATACCTATGTCGGCATGAAACGTAATGAGATCTCGCGTCAGCGTGCGATGACGACTGCTCGCGATGGCTAACCTTACGCTGCAAGCGAATTTAGTTCGCTGGTGATCGGGTGATCTTTGAGCAAGTGACAAAGGAGGAGGGAGTATGCAAGGCTTGACCCTGGAGGCAGCGAACAAGTGCCTCGAGCACGCTATTTCGAAAACGGCCTCAGAGTTCAAACGGCCGATTGGGGTTGCTGTGTGTGACCCCTATGGATTCCTGGTTGCGTTTTCGCGGATGGACGGCGCGCCGGTCAGAAGCATTGCAATTTCGCAGCAAAAAGCGCACACAGCGACTCGTATGGGTATGTCAACTGACGCATTTCTTGAGCGTTTGCGAACAGACAATATCGACATCAGCTATTTTTGTGATCCGCTGATGACTGCGCTGCCCGGAGGTAACCTGCTGAAAGACAAATCAGGCAACGTTGCCGGGGCGATCGGTGTGAGTGGCCTCAAGCCGGCCGAAGATCAGCTCGTGACCGAGCACGTCGCGAATTTGTACGCGTCAGGCGATCTGGGCTGAAGGCAACGCCGAAACGTCAAGAAAACCACTTTCACCAGGAAGTACGCAGAGAACGCCGAGTAAAACCAGAATCCACATACCGTCACATCAATCCAGAGGAGGTCGAACGTAGAAATACTGCCGTGAAGCGAACTTTGAGATCGGTATCATCTGACCGGGCGGCAACGCAAAGAAAAAGTCTGGGGCTCGCACACCAACGCTCGGTCAGAACAGGATTGACTTGGCAGTTTTGACATACGATTTCCTCCGCGTCCTTCGCGTTCTCTGCGGTGAACGCGTTTCCGATATTACGCTAGATGACAAATCATGACTGACACTGCAACGCACTACACACCGGCCACTGAGCTGGTTGAGCGTATTCGCGACAAGTCGCTGTCGCCGGTCGAGTTGATGAAGGCGACAATATCTCGCGCCGAGGAACTCAACCCAAGGTTGAATGCAATTTGCACAACCACTTTTGACGCAGCCATCGACCAGGCGAAGACAGCGGAAGCCCAGGTCATGCGTGGCGAGGCGCTGCCACCGCTGCACGGCATCCCGACCACGATCAAGGATCTGTCGCTCACGAGCGGTGTTCGCTCCATGGCCGGATCACATGTTTTCGCCGCGCGCATTCCGCAGCTCGACCACGCTCACGTCGAACGCATGCGTGACGCGGGGATGATTTCGATTGGCAAGACGACCACGTCGGAGTTTGGCTGGTCGGGCGTGAGTAACAGCCCGCTCACTGGTATTACTCACAACCCGTGGCAACACGGAATGAATGCGGGCGCATCCAGCGCCGGTGCAGCGGTGTGTGCCGCTGCGGGGATCGGGCCGGTGCACCAGGGCTCGGATGGCGCTGGTTCGATTCGAATGCCGGCCGCATTCTGTGGCGTGTATGGCATCAAGCCCTCTCACGGACGGGTTCCGTACTATCCGATGCCACAAAACGGCCTGATTTCGCATGTCGGACCAATCAGCCGCACTGTTGCGGACGCGGCTCTGATGTTGCAGGCAATCGCCGGTCCCGACGACCGTGACATGACCAGTATTGACGCGGCACCGGAAGACTATGTCGCTCGCCTCGATGAGGGCATCGCCGGGTTGAAAGTCGCATACAGTCCCGATCTTGGTTATTTGCAAGTGGACGACGAAGTAGCAGGACTGGTCAGCAAAGCCGTAAAGGCATTCGAAGACGCCGGGTGTAGTGTCGAGGAAGTCGACCCGGATTGGGGTGATCCAATTGACATGGAGCACTGCCTTTTTTCGGTCACCATTGCCATGATGTGGGGTGGTTTTGAGAAGGAGTGGGGCGACAAAATGGATCCCGGACTGGTTGGGATCATTCGCCATGGCCGGAAATTCAGCGCGACCGAGTACACTCATGCCGCCGGCGAACGGTTGCTGTACTACGACAAGGTGCGTAGCTTCTTTGAGCGCTACGATCTTTTATTGACACCGTCGCTGTCAGTTGCCGCGTTTCCCGCCGACCGGTTAATCCCGCAGCACTGGGAACAACACGACTGGGATTGGCTGCGCTGGGCGGGATTTAGCTACCCGTTCAATCTGACCTGGCTTCCGGCAGCGACCTGCCCGTGTGGTTTTACCAAGAACAAGTTGCCCGTCGGTATTCAGATCGTGGCGGGACGCAATTGCGACTTAAGGGTGCTGCAAGCGTCACGCGCATTCGAGCTGGCCCGGCCATGGGCTCAGCATCGGCCGGTCCCATAGTTGCCTTCGATCGCATAGCTTCGGTCGATCCCAGCGAAGTTCTTATCGCTCACCTGTAGCCGTGCGTGCCTGTAAACAGGGCTGAAAGTGCGATTTTGACGTGGTGCACTTGCGAAATCGACAAGTGCGCGGATAATCAATTCAACAGTAACAAAGGCAATCTCCACGATGACGAAACACGTATCTCAAGTACTTGACGAGCTGCGCGAAGATCACCGCAATCTGACTGTTTTGCTTGACATGCTGGAACGGGAAATAGCCCGGCTCAAGTCGCAGGAAGACCCGGATTACGATCTGCTGCATGACATCATGACGTACATGACCGGCTATCCGGACGCAGTACATCACAAAAAAGAAGACTGGGTATACGCACGCATGGCCGCCGTTCGCAGCAGCATGCAACGCGATTTGGCGCGTATTGAGCACGATCATGCCGAAATATCTAATCTCGGCAACAAATTGCTGAGTGATATCAAGGCAATTGAGTCAGGAACCGTGATGCGCAGATTTGACGTCGTGGAGGACGCGCGACGTTACCTGACGCGCCAGCGCGACCACATGCGATGGGAAGACGAAAAACTGTTCCCACTTGTTGACAGCCTCAAGAAGGAGCTTGATCTGAGTCAGAAACCGTCGCAGGTTGGAACCATGGCCGACCCGGTATTTGGCCCTGACGTAGAGAATCGTTTTCGCGCATTGCTTGAAACAATCAAGAACGAGGGATTGGCTCCCTAG
>JBFKXV010000042.1:0-10734 GCA_041637935.1 Burkholderiales bacterium
CTCCCGTGCAGTGAACCGGCGCAATCCAGGCCACTTTCCACCGATCGCGCAATGAGCGCGCGACTCGTGCAATTGCATCGTCTTTGGCGGGCAATAAATGGGTGCCACCAACGACCAGATGAATCGGTTTGCCCAGGGTCTGGCTCGCCGTAGCGACAATTTTTTCGATGGTGGGGTGGCTGCAACCGACGACCAGTACAACACCTTGCGGCGTCTCGATTGCCAGGGAGATTTCCATTACATCCAGATCGACACCCCACGGGCCTTTGAGCAAGATCAGGTGAAAGCCCGGTGATACCTCCATCGTTTCCGTTACCAGGGAAAAGTTTCCTTGTGGCCATGGCGTGCCGAAATGCATCGTTTCCGGAGGATTACCGTCGTAGTAGCGCATTTCCGCGGGCAGCGACTCGTTGCGCCGATAGAAGGTCCCGGGCAATTTGGCGCCGAAGACGCCGAAATTTTCCTTCGGCGCGTAAATCTTCACCTTGTCGTTCACTTTCAGAAGATGATTCAAACCTGCCACGTGGTCGCCGTGGCGATGCGACACAACCACAAAATCGAGCTTTGTCAGGTCGATGCCTTTGACTTTGACGTTGTGCGCAAAGATCTCGGCGTTGTTACCGGTGTCAAACAGAATACGCTTGCCGCCATACTCGATGAAGACGGAAAAGCCCCAGTCCTTCTTCATTGCCGATGGTTTGCCGAACGCGTCATAAAGGACGGTTATCCGCGCCGGACCGTCATCTTGCGCCCTTGCGTATCCCGGGATCATTACCATCAGAATCGCGGCGACAAGAAAAGCCGCAGAAATGACAGGCCGAATGACAGATGATATTGGCTGCATACGCGCCTCCTTTGAATCGAAGCTTGATTAATGAGTCCGCAAACGAAGCGCACAAACCAGCAGCACCTTGAGCGAACGAAGCAACTCCTGGTAAATGGGGATCAGATCGGCGCCGCCGTTCCGGATGGTGCTCGCGATAGAAGTATGGTCAGGTCATCGCCGGCAGGCATCCATCAGCAAACGCGCATAGCCGCTGCCCTGGCGAAAGACCGACTGCAGTCGTGTTATTCGCCACGATACGCCGAATAAAGTCACGCGTCACGCGGCTAAACAGGGGTGAGTTGCCGCTGTAATCGCGGCATGTAGGGCCGGTGTTCGATCAAGTTCGTATTCGCAGGACAGTCATGTGCTTGTATTACACACACTGTCAGCGTTTGGATGTGCCTGAGACTAGTGGGCGGGCGAATCGCCTTGTTGCTGTTGACCCGCCAACTGGTCCAGCCAACCATGCATGCGCTTCCAATGCGAGCCTTCCCAGTAGATACGCTTGCAGGAAGGACAGGTACAGAAACGCTGGTAGTACTCCGCGACTTTTTCTGGCAGCAAGTCAACAACCTTGATCTTGTCAATCTGCTGCAAGGGCGCATTGCAATGCAGGCATAGCGTAAACGGCTGCGCATCACCTTGCAGCTGCAGACGGTCAACTACTTCCTTCCACTGATCCATCGGTCGCAGCGCGTGCACGTAACAGCCATGGGTGATGTCGCTGCACTTGAGTAACTCCCGGTCACGGGTCAGCACGACACGGGCATCGCGTACCGATATCGCCCGAATCTCATCATCCTTGAAATCATTGCGGTACAGCGTGTCGAATCCAAGCATTCGCAGCATTCTCGCCAACCCGCCGAGATGAGCGTCAGCGACGAAACGCAATCGCCGCAAGGGCTCGGGCCGCACTCGAAGCAGCGGCCGGATATCAAGCGCCTCGAACATCGGGTAAACGGCAATGCGGTCGCCGTCTCGCACCACGTAGGAAAAGTCGACCGAAATGCCATTTGCAATAATCAGTTCAACTTCGGTGTGTGGAACGCCGAGCGCTTCGACTGCGTTCTTGACCGTGGCTGCGCGCGCGCTGTCGTACTCGAACTCGCACTTGCGCCGGCTTGGCGCAAGAAAATCGTTGAGCTCCTCGTAAAAGCGGTATGTCGCAAGCGCCAATGCGGCGTCCTCTTATGCGCCTCGCTTCAGAACAGAGCGCCTGGTCCTTCAGCCACCGAGCACTGCCTGCTCGTCGCCTTCCAATGCAGCGTTGAGAGTGACCCAGGCCAGTGAAGCGCAATTACGCCGCGAAGGAAAATCGCGGACGATGCCGAGGACCGCAGCCTTGCCATAGTGGGCGTCGTGTTCCGGGTGCTTTTCGGAAAATGACTCGAGCAAATCAGCAGAAATGTGTTTTGCCTCGTCGACCGACTTTCCTGTGACCAGTTCCGTCATGATGGAAGCCGAGGCCATGGAAATGCCACAGCACTCACACTGGAACGCGGCTTCGCGAAGTATGTCGTCCTCGATACGTACGAAGACCGTAAGATTGTCCCCGCAAAGCACGTTCACTCCGTCTGCCTGACCGGTCGCTTCGGGTATTTCGCGGTAGTTCCTGGCATGTTTGATGTGATCCATGATCACATCGTCATAGAGTTTTTTTACGTCTGCCATGCTGCCTTTCATACGGCCGGCATCAGCCCAGCGGCCGGCCGCCGTCGACCTGGACGATACAACCGGTCGAGAATTTCATGTGGGTCGCAAGTGCCAATACAGTGTTGGCGACATTATCAACGGTAGCGAAACGTTTCATCGGGGTCAGCGCTTTTTGCTGCTCCAGCCATTTCGGATTCAACTTCTTTGTAAATTCGGTCTGCACCATTCCCGGCGCGACCGATACGACACGGATTTCTGGTGCCAGGGCGCGGCCGAGCGATTTGGTCATGGTATCCAATGCCGCTTTCGAGGCACAGTATGCAATGTTGCTGCCAACACCGTGAATTCCGGCAACCGAGGAAATGTTTACCACCAGACCGTCGCCGGTCTTCTTGAGGAGATCATGAAACACGCGCACAGCGACAAACGCACCGCGCCAGTTGACGCGGAACATCTCATCAATCAGATCATCATCGAGCCCGTCGAGATCCCTGTGCGAGACAAACCTGGTGACACCGGCGCAGTTGACAAGTACGTCGAGTTTGCCGTGCTTTTCATCAACCAGGTTGGCAAAACCCTCCAGAGCCGCTGATATATCGACCGGAACATAGTGCGCCCAGTGGCCTTCACCTTCCAGTGAGGCCACAACATCGTTCGCCTTCTGTTCGTTGTTGTTGTAGGCAACGATACACGTCGCGCCTGCGCTCGCGAAAGCGCGACAGATGGCAGCGCCGATTCCACCGGAACCGCCGGTTACTGCAACAACTTTATCTTCCAGCATAGCGATCACCCATTTGCGCTGTCAGGCCCATCAACTTAGCAGCAAGAACAACGCCAACCAACGACTACGCCGCCCGCCGGCGGGAATACCGCCGCACCCGCAAATCTGCCTGCTCCTTGTGACCGGCAAAACCTTCGATGGCACACAACCGCGAGCAGTACTCGCCAATCATGGCAGTGGCCTCGGGCTTGACCCGCTGATAAGTGCACGTCTTGATGAATTTGCCGACCCACAATCCTCCGGTGTAGCGCGCCGCCTTGCGTGTCGGCAGCGTGTGATTGGTGCCGATGACCTTGTCGCCATAAGAAACATTGGTCTCCGGGCCAATGAACAGTGCGCCAAAGTTGGTCATGTTCTTGAGGAAGTAATCATTGTCCTTCGTCATGACCTGGACATGCTCGGAGGCGATGCGATCGGCTTCTTTGACCATCTCGGCGTTGTCCTTGCACAAAATGACCTGCCCGTAGTCTTGCCAGGCCTGCCCCGCAACCGGCGCGGTTGGTAACACCTTCAATTGACGTTCTATTTCCCGCATTGTGTCTTCCGCCAGACGGCGCGAGGTGGTGAGCAGAATCGCCGGCGAGTTGAGCCCATGCTCGGCCTGGCCGAGCAGATCGGTCGCGCACATTTCGCCATCTACGGTTTCATCGGCGATCACCAGTGTTTCTGTCGGGCCGGCGAACAAGTCGATACCGACCCGGCCAGAGAGTTGCCGCTTGGCCTCGGCAACGAACGCATTGCCCGGTCCGGCAATCATATCGGTGGGTTTAACGCTCGCCGTGCCCAACGCCATGGCACCGATCGCCTGAACTCCGCCGAGCGCATAGATCTCGTTGGCCCCGGCCAGATGCATTGCCGCCACGATCGCCGGATGCGGTTTGCCCTGATACGGCGGCGCACAGGCGATAATTCGCTTCACGCCGGCCACCTTGGCGGTGACGATGCTCATGTGAGCCGAGGCGACCATCGGGTATTTGCCACCCGGCACGTAGCAGCCGACGCTGTTGACGGGGATGTTCTTGTGGCCCAGTACCACGCCGGGCAACGTTTCGACTTCGACGTCGCGCAACGCATCGCGTTGAATTTGCGCAAAATTCCGGATCTGCTGTTGAGCGAACTTGATGTCTTCGATGACCTGCTTCGGCAGGCTTTTGACACACTCGTCAATCTGCGCGCGTGTCAGGCGAAATTCCTTTGGGTTCCAGTTATCGAATTTCTGCGACAGTTCACGAACCGCTTCGTCGCCGCGCTTCTCGATGTCGGCGAGGATCTGTTCGACGGTCTTGCGAACCTTGTCGACTTGTGCCGCGTCCTCTTCGGCAGAAATACCTTTCTTAAGCCAGATAGCCATGGCCTTGACCTTTCAGGGGAAATGTTCCGAACGGAAGATGCCCGGAGACCGGCACCGATTTGCTGCTGTTGATTTGGCTCCAAGCGTTATTTTCGGTGGTATATCACGCTACGTCAATCTGACGCGACGATCGTGGCACTGGCGAGGCCCAGACGGCCCCTCTTAACCTATTGTTCAGAAATAGAAAATATTCGCTGTGCGTTCCTGAAGGCGATCTTCTCGGCAACGTCTTGCGGCAGCTCGCCAAGCCACTTGCGGGCGCTTTGCGCCAGTGGCACCACCGCCTCCCAGCGGGGCGTAATCCAGGTGTCGGAACCATAGATGAACCGGTCCGGATACTTCAGAAACAGTCCGCGCCAGAGCGGGTCGAGCTTGCCGTCAGCGGCCACCAAATCGCGGTATGACAGCTCGGCAAACAGGCGCGGATAAGTGGCCAGCATGCGGTCGATCTCTGCCGCCGGCGTGCTCATGCCGGCGTGCGCCCAAATAATCGTCAACGACGGCGCGTGCGCGAATAAATGCTCGACCGCCGGCGCGTCTGAATGGGCGTGCAGCCACAAGCCATTGCGCTCGGCCAGCCGGGCGATGGCACGCATTTGCGGCGTCGACGCCTCATCGCCGTTGGCGTGGAACTCCCCGATGCCACGATAGATGCCACGCTCGAGTTCCCGTTCGATAAATGCCACCGTATCCGGGTCGCGATACCAACTGGCGCGTTCCAGCCGCCACGTTTCAAAATCAGTTGTCTTGCGGTACGGGCGCAGTTCGGCAATGAAACGTTGCGAATATTGCTCCAAAAGCAAGCGCGTACCGTCGTTCGGCGTGCTCGATAACAAAGCGCCGGTGATACCCGCCTGGTCGAGAATGCGCATCACTTCCTGGGGCGGGTAACGCTCAGGCGCATCAAGATTGTAATGAATATGGCCATCGAACAGCGGCAGCTGCTCTGCCGCTGCCTGCCCTGCCAGACACAATGACATGAGCACAGCGCCCAGCTGTAATGAGTAGCGCTTCATCGAATTGCCCCCGTCTTGACCAAAAGCGGAATTAACCTCCAATCGGCAACGTCAGCACCGGCGTCATCGTCTCGACGTTGCCCGACTGCAGAGCGAAAACCTGCCCCAGCATGGAGAAAGTCGACTTCGAATCCAGATCCGAATCGTCAATATAGAACCAACTGCGGCGATAGAACACCGCCACCGCCGCATTCGTCGGACGTTTGGCACTGGAGCGGATTCGCATCAGCCCATCGGTTACGCGGCTCCAGTCGAACGGCTGACCGGCTTCATCCCTGGTGACGGTTACCCGCCCTGCCTTGATATCCTTTGACGGCACTTCGACCGACTGGGACAGAAAATACATTACGCCCGCGAACGAGCGAGTTCGCGCGAAGAATGCATTCGCCACGCCTGTGTCGACGCCTGTCAAAAACGGATATGTACGCTGGCCCGGATCGAGCTCAAGAAGCTGCATTAGTTCCAGGTACTCCGGCAAGTCAGCCGCTTCCTCCGCGAACTGCAATACCAGACCGGAATCGTCTGCCTGTCGAGCGCCGGAAATCAGATCGCGTGTCTCCAACGCGCGCAACAGCCTGGCCGCACGCAGGAACTCCTCATACTCGGGCGCTTCCTGCGGGGTCGGGCCAGACGCAGTCGGCGCATTCTTCACCCGGTTTATCTGTTGCAGGCAAGTGCGAAAAATGCGTTCGGAACTCCATCCCGAGCTGTCCAGCAGAATGAGCGTCTCCAGACGAATCGGCGACAGAACGCGCTCGACGAAGTCGCCGCCCTGCAGCGGCGTATAGGTCACCGTGGGTTTCTCTTCGACGGTAACGCGGCCGCCCACACCGTACACTTCGGCTACATTTGGCCCAAGTTCGGTCGATGCCTCGGCGAATCCTCCAAAGGTGAACTGTGTGTTGACAGCGCTCGCCTCCAGGAACAGCACCCGGTCGCGATAACGCAGGCGCACCAGATTGAGCAGAAGCTGTTCGTCCTCAGTCTGACGAAGCACCACGTTGTAATCGGTCCGGCTTGCCTGAATCGCGCTCGGTCCAATCGTGCCGCAAGCGGACAGAAACAGCAGCGCTCCCGCAATGATCAGGGTTTTCGTCATGAACGTCCTTCTTTCCGTTGTGATTTGATTTGCTCCGCGCATCGTCGCAAGACTGGATTCAGCTCTCGTTGCGGCGCCGTGATGCTACAGGCGAAGTGGCCGGTTGGGCAGCTCGTCCGGATTCTCTTCGCCCGAAGGAAAATGTTGCCGCAGCAGCGCGGTGATTACTTCAATTGCGTCAAGTGAGCCCTGCTCATATCTGCCGTCATGGAACGCCGACTGCATCGTTTCGCAGATGGCATTCCATTCAGCCGGGTCGACTTTGCTATTGATTCCGCGGTCGGCAACGATTTCGATGCAGCGGTCAATTAATTGCACATAAATCAGCACACCGCTGTTTTCTTCGGTGTCCCACACGCGCATCTGGGCAAAAACGTCCTCGGCGCGCTGCCGTGCTGTGAGTCCGCCGAGCAGTGCTGACAATTCGAGATCGCCTTCAATGACGAAACACAGTTCGCCTCGGTGCAACTGCTCCGACTCGTGCACAGCCAGGTTGATACGCTCGAGCACGCGTTTCGGGAATACCCGATGCGCCCACCAGTCGGGAATCAAGAGATGTTTGGCGATTCGGATCAGGTTCATTGTGCCATTCGCCTTACCAGCGGCCGCTGGCGCCGCCGCCGCCCGATAATCCGCCGCCGCCACCGAAACCGCCCGAGGACCATCCGCCGCGCAACGATCCGCCGCGTCCGGCAGACCAGCCGCCACCCGACGGGCGGTAGAAGCGCCCACCGGGGATGCCGGTGGACAGGCTGAACGCGAACACGAGAACGCCGACCAGCAGTGCAATGAACAACGAGCCAACGACGATCCAGGCAATCATGCCGAGAATGGCGCCCGACAAGCTCGCGCCGCCAAACCGGCCGAACACAGCCGTCAACAGCCGCCTGCCGATCAACAGCAGCACAAAGGCAGGAAACAACCAGTCGAGACCGGTGCGTGCCTGTGAAACTGATTTTCTTCGCGGGGGTGGCAGCGGCTCGCCTTCGATCACGCCCATCACGCGCGTCAGGCCGGCGTCAATGCCCGCGTAGACGTCGCCGTTGCGAAACCACGGGATGATGTCGTCTTCGATGATGCGCTTGGTGATGGCGTCCGGCAGCACCCCTTCGAGACCATAGCCGACTTCGATACGCACCGCACGATCATCCTTCGCGACGACCAGCAGTACACCGTCGTCAACACCGGCACGCCCCAGCTGCCACGCCTCCTGGACACGCACGGCAAATTGCTCGATCTCCTCAGGTTTGGTGCTCGGCAAGACAAGAATGCCAATCTGCGCACCCTTTTTCGCTTCGAACTCAGCGAGTCTCGCTTCCAGCGCGGTTTTCTGCTGCTGGTTGAGCGTACCGGTCAGATCGGTGACCCGCGCCTGCAGCGGCGGTATCGCGACCTCCGCTAGTGCTGTCGCGGTGAACCCGGCGATCAGCAACGCGGCTGTCGCGATCAACCAGCCTTTGGCGCCTTTACTCGTTGCCAAAATCAACTTGCGGGGGCTGCGAGATCTGCGCTTCGTTCTCGACGGTGAACTGGGGCTTGGTGTCGTATCCGAAAATCATTGCTGTCAGATTTGACGGGAACGACCGCACGATCACGTTGTACTCCTGCACCGCCTTTATGTAGCGCTGCCGCGCCACTGCAATGCGGTTCTCGGTGCCCTCGAGCTGAGCCTGAAGGTCGCGGAAGTTCACGTCGGATTTCAGCTGTGGGTAATTCTCGACCACCACCAGCAGTCGCGACAGTGCTGAACTGAGCTCGCCCTGCGCGGCAGAGAACTTCTGCAACGCAGCCGGGTCGTTGACCATCTCCGGCGTAGCCTGGATGGAACCTACTTTTGAACGCGCCTCGGTGACGCCGAGTAGAATTTCCTGCTCCTGCGCAGCGTAGCCTTTTACGGTTTCGACCAGGTTGGGAATCAGATCGGCACGGCGCTGGTACTGATTGACGACCTCGGACCACGTCGCGTTGATGTTTTCATCGGTGCTTTGCAGCGTGTTGTAGCCACAGCCAGTCATGCCACTGACCGATAACACCGTCAACAACACAATAAGAACGCGTTTCATATCTCCTCCTCCCGCTACCGTATGCTGCCATTATCTATAGGCCGATGCTGAAATCTCAAGCCAGCCGTGCGTCTTGGTGCGCAGTGTAATCGCTGCCGTCTAGTCTGCCTGAATTACTGGCACAATGGTCCAAGCTGGCAGGTCGATGAACCCAATCGAATCAAACACGCAGTCGCGCTGGATCGCCCATCTCGACATGGATGCGTTTTACGCTTCCGTGGAATTACTGCGCTACCCGGAGCTGCGCGGCAAAGCTGTCGTCGTCGGCGGGCGACGTGCCCATGCGCCGCAACAGTCTGCCGATGGCTCGCGCCAGTTCGCCTCGTTGCGCGATTATGCCGGTCGCGGCGTCATTACCACCGCCACCTACGAAGCGCGCGCGTTCGGCGTTCACTCCGGCATGGGGCTTATGAAGGCCGCTGCGCTCGCGCCTGACGCCATCCTGCTGCCGGCCGACTTCGACCAGTACCGCAAGTATTCGAAGCTGTTCAAAGCCGCCGTGCGGCAAATTGCGCCGCGCATTGAGGACCGCGGCATTGACGAAATTTACATCGATCTGACCGAGCTCGCGGCGGACGACGACGCGAGCGACGCCGACACGCTTGCCGCCATTCACGATATTGCGTTGCGTATCAAATCGAGCGTGCATAAATCCACCGGCTTGACCTGCTCGATCGGCCTGAGCCCCAACAAGTTGTTGTCGAAGCTGTGTTCCGAACTGGAAAAGCCGAATGGCCTGACCATAATCACCATGGCTGATATTCCACGGCGAATCTGGCCGCTGCCGGCGAGCAGGATCAATGGCATCGGCCCCAAAGCCAGCGCGAAACTCGCTGCTCTCGGAGTTAATACGATCGGCGAATTGGCTGCCAGTGACGAAATCTGGCTCAAGCAGCAGTTCGGTCCCAACTATGGCGCCTGGCTGCACCGGGTTGCGCATGGGCGAGACGAGCGCCCGGTCGTCACTCACAGCGAACCCAAGTCGATCAGCCGCGAAACGACATTCGAGCGGGACCTGCATCCGCGCCATGATCGCGACGAACTCGGCAAGGTGTTTACGCAGCTGTGCGAGCAACTGTCCCGTGACCTGCAGCGCAAAGGCTACGCTGCAAAAACCGTTGGCGTAAAGCTGCGTTTCGACGACTTCAAGATTGTCACGCGTGTCCTGACTGCCGACATCTGGATACAGGATGCAGCTGACATTCGCTACTGGGCGGGACGGGCGCTCAAGAAAGCACCGCTCGAGCAGAAGCTGCGACTGCTCGGCGTACGCGCCGAGAATCTTTGCACGGAGGATGCACTTGCAGCTCCGAGCCAGGAGATGGGCCGGGAAGACCATGATCAACTCTCGCTCGGTCTGTACTAGTCGCCGGCACGGGACACCAACATGGCACACGAATAACCCCGCTCCATCCCGTTGATTTGATTCAGGGCATGGTTTCGGCAGACCAGCAGCGCGATAATGCGCTTGACGGGCCCAGTGGACAAAAAGCCGACAATCAACAAGGCGCCCAAGTGATCGAAACGGAGAATTCATTGTGATCGTTGAACAGATCTGGACTGCAAACGCATACCGCAACTTCAATTACCTGATCGCTTGCCCGGAAACCGGTGATGCGATTGCGATCGACCCGCTCGATTCGAAAAAGTGCCTCGCCAAAGCAAAAGAGAAAGGCTGGACGATCACGCAAATACTCAATACCCACGAACACGGCGACCATACCGGGGGAAATCGGGCAATGATCGAGGCCACCCATGCCAAGCTGCTGGCGCACAAGAATGCCGGATCCGCCATACCTGGTATGGATCGCGGCCTCGGCGCGGGCGACATCATCAAAGTCGGCAAAACGGTGGAACTGGAATCGCTCGATACGCCCGGGCATACCATGAGTCACGTCTGTCTACTGTCACATACTGAAAAGCCGGCACTGTTCTGCGGCGATAC
>JBFKXV010000043.1:0-10413 GCA_041637935.1 Burkholderiales bacterium
CCAATCAGCGTATCAATCAGCTTGTCACGTTTTGACACGCGCAGGCGTTTGTCGTTGAGATAGGCACCGCTGCCTCGTGATGCCGTGTACAAGTCGTTGCGGGTCGGATCGTAAATGACGGCATGTTGAATCTGACCTTTGTGGGCCAAAGCAATCGACACCGCGTAGATCGGCAAGCCATGCAAGAAGTTGGTCGTGCCGTCGAGCGGATCGATGATCCATTGATATTCCGACTGACCTGAAGCGCCGCTTTCCTCTGCTAAGATCGCATGATCCGGATAGACCCTTTTGAGCGAGTCGACGATCGCGTCCTCGGCGGCGCGGTCGACCTCGGAAACCAGGTCATTGAGACTCTTGTGACGCACCGTGAGGGCATCGAGATTGTCCGAAGCGCGATTGATAATGGCGCCGGCGCGGCGGGCGGCTTTAACCGCGAAATTCAGCATCGGGTGCATATGGATTCGATTGTAATTAGTGACTCGATCTCTATGATTCGATCTAAGTTGGTGGCTCGGGCTGTGAAAGAGCGAAACTGAAATTTTAAATGAATGTCGATTCGGATGAGTGCAACTTTTTGGTTATGCGGCGGTTACTCGAAACCCCTGCAGTCGAAATAGGCTCAGGCAACGAAAAAGCACCCGCTCTCACTGCGAGTACGCAGTGGTCGCCGAGAAAATCATTACTTACAATCAAGCAATTGCCCGGGTGCAGGTGATTTACGAAAGGCAGCATGTGATGGTGCGCGGGATTGCGGGCTTTGCGTATCCCCGTTCAAACGTCAATCCAATCTGTCTGCCGTCGTTCTTTCGCGTCCTCACCGGCTTGGGCGGTGAGCCTTTATTGCTGGTTTTCGTGTTGTTGTTGTGGGAACGGAGAGGACGTGTTTTACAGCACCCTGAGTTTGTCCGGACGGAAACGGCATGCGTGACGGCACTGGCCTGAATGCAATCCGCGTGGTGTTGTCGCACACCAGCCACCCCGGCAATATCGGCGCGGCGGCGCGGGCGATGAAGACGATGGGTTTGTCGCGCCTGTATCTGGTCAAACCCAAACATTTTCCGCATCCGGACGCCCTGGCATTGGCGACCGGTGCCGCCGACATGCTGGACACGGCTGTGGTATGCGAGTCGCTCGATGCGGCGCTGACCGGCACGGTGTTGGCGGTCGCGGCCACGGCGCGCCATCGCAACCTGAGCCATGAAGTGGTTTCGTGCAGGCAGGCTTGCCAAAGGCTCGTCGGCGAAACGCTGCGAGGGGAGGTCGCGCTTGTGTTCGGCACCGAGCGCGCCGGCCTGACCATTGCCGAGGTCGGTAAGTGCGGGCTGATCGCGACGATCCCTACTGATGAAGCGTACGCGTCATTGAATCTGGCGCAGGCGGTCCAGGTGTTTGCCTATGAACTCAGGATGGCACTCGATACACCCCGCGCCGTGCAACCGGACGCATCCTTGAAGATGGCTGCCCACGATGACGTGGAACGCTTCTACGAACACCTCGAACGGGTGTTGTATGAGAGTGAATTTCTTGATCCGGCACAACCGAACCGCCTGATGCAGCGATTGCGCCGCCTGTTTGCCCGCGCACGTCTGGAGAAGGAGGAGGTCAATATCCTGCGCGGCATCCTCAGCGCAATGCAGGACAAAGGTCAGTAGAATTGCGCGTTTTCCGCTAGCAGGGCAGGGGAATCGACATGTTTGAACGACTTCGGGAAGACATTCGTGTGGTTTTTGAGAGGGACCCGGCCGCACGTTCGACCTGGGAGGTCGTGACCTGTTATCCGGGTTTCCACGCGTTGCTGTTTCATCGTATTTCTCACCGGCTTTGGCAGTCCGGATTGAATTGGTTGGCGCGCTGGCTGTCTCACTTCTCGCGCTGGGTAACCGGGATAGAGATTCACCCGGGAGCGACAATCGGCCGCCGCTTCTTTATTGACCACGGTATGGGCGTGGTCATTGGTGAGACATCGGTCATCGGTGACGATTGCACCCTCTACCATGGGGTCACCCTCGGTGGAACGTCATGGAAAAAAGGCAAGCGGCATCCGACATTAGGCAACCAGGTGGTGATCGGTGCCGGCGCCAAGGTGCTTGGGCCGATCTCGCTCGGTGACGGTGCGCGTATCGGCTCCAATGCCGTGGTGGTCAAGGATGTGCCGGACCGGGCCACGGCGGTCGGCATTCCGGCACGGATACTTGACGAAGAATCAAAGGTCGTGCGCGAGCAGGCGGCCGAGCGGATGGGGTTCTCGGCCTACGCCATCAGCGCCGACATGAACGATCCGGTGGTAAAAGCGATTCATGGGCTGGTAGACCACACCTCCCATATCGATGGCTGCATTGCCTACATCCTGGAAGAACTCGAAAAACTTGGCGTCAAGATCGAGGACGAGCGCGCTACGGCGGATAAATTCGATCCGGATTACATCAACCGAATTGTTGACTAAAACAGTCGGAAAAGCCTATACTTGAGCAACGCGCTCTGGTATTAAATGTCAGAGTATAGTTACGATGAATCAATAGCTTGCGCGAGGCGGCATATGCGACTCACGACTAAAGGGCGGTTTGCAGTGACAGCGATGGTTGACCTGGCAATGCGTGGCGGCGAGCGGCCGGTCACCTTGGCCGATATCAGCCAGCGCCAGAAAATTTCGCTTTCCTATCTTGAACAGCTGTTCGGAAAGCTCCGGCGCAAGGCGCTGGTTTCCAGCGTGCGCGGACCCGGAGGCGGCTACCGCCTGGCCCGGCCAACGGCAGAAGTGTCGGTTGGCGACATCATCATTGCGGTGGACGAGCCGATTGACGCGACTCAGTGCGGTGGCAAAGAGAATTGTCGCGACGACCATAAGTGCATAACGCACGACTTGTGGACCGATCTCAATCGCCACATCTTTGAATATCTGGGCTCGGTGTCCCTGTTTGATTTGGTGGAGAAACAGCGACAGGCAGCGGCGACCAGTTCGGTAGTCGAATTCGTAGAGCGGCGCGAAGGCGCCGCACCAGTCGTCTCCGAAACGGTCTAACAGAAACGCCTTGTTGCAAATCCGATGCTGGAGTTTGATTCGCAGATGAGCGCTTGTTTCGATAACAACGGAACGCTTTGCGTCGATCATGGCGTGCTCGACAGCACGAAGAAATTCTCGCAAGGCGAGTATGGCAACGCCTCGAACAGGCATGTTGCCGGCGCGCGCCCACGCATGAGGCTCAATGAGCTGCACGGCGCGGTGCGCTGCTGCGCAGGCCGGACCATGCAACAGGTACAGAAAATAGCGGCAGCATTTGCGAGCGTGGCCGATCGGCTGCGTCGTTTGGGTGCTGTCGCGGTTCAGGAGTGAGTATGGCAATACATTTGACGCAAAAGGCGGCGCAGCACATCCGTAATTCGCTCGCAAAAAAGGGCGGGGTCGGTTTGCGGCTGGGTATCAAGACAGTCGGCTGCTCTGGTCTGACCTATACGTTTGACTACGCAACCGAAGTCGGACCGGAGGACGAAACCTTTGAGTCACACGACGTGAAGGTCGTGGTCAATCGGAAGGACCTCGCCTTCATGGACGGTTCCACGCTCGATTTCGAGCGCCAGGGGCTGAATGAAACATTCAAGATCAACAACCCCAAAGCGATCGCGACCTGTGGTTGTGGCGAAAGTTTCACCGTCGAATCCGCTGCCTGAGGCACAAAACGGGAAAACAGAATGAGCGCAGTCATCCAGAATCTTGTCAATCAACAATACAAGCACGGTTTCCATACCGATATCGAATCGGACACTGTGGCGAAAGGCCTGAACGAAGACGTTATTCGCGTCATCTCTGCCAAGAAAAACGAGCCTGAGTGGTTACTCGAATTTCGTTTGAAGTCGTATCGTCACTGGCAAACGATGACCGAGCCCAAATGGCCCAACGTCAAGTATCCAAGAATCGATTTTCAGAATATGTCTTACTATTCGGCGCCCAAGCCGAAAGCGACCAAGAAGTCGATGGACGAGGTCGATCCGGAACTGTTGCGGACATTCGAGAAGCTCGGCGTGCCGATGCACGAGCGCGCCGCGCTCGCCGGTGTCGCCGTCGACGTCGTGTTTGACAGCGTTTCGGTAACAACGACCTACAAGGAAAAGCTCGCCGAGGTGGGCATCATTTTCTGTTCCTTTTCCGAAGCGGTGCGTGACCATCCTGAGCTCGTGAAAAAGTACCTCGGTAGCGTCGTACCGCATACCGACAATTTCTATGCCGCACTGAACTCCGCGGTGTTCTCCGACGGCTCGTTCTGCTACATCCCCAAGGGTGTCAAATGCCCGATGGACCTGTCGACTTATTTCCGGATCAACACCCAGGACTCAGGCCAGTTCGAACGGACCTTGATTGTCGCGGAAGAAGGCGCGCAGGTGTCCTACCTCGAAGGTTGCACCGCGCCGCAGTTTGACACCAACCAGTTGCATGCCGCGGTGGTGGAGCTGGTCGCACTCGACAACGCCGAGATCAAGTACTCGACAGTACAAAATTGGTATGCCGGCGACGAGGAGGGCAAGGGCGGGATCTACAATTTTGTAACCAAGCGCGGCTTGTGCAAAGGTGTGAATTCGAAGATTTCCTGGACCCAGGTCGAGACCGGCTCGGCAATTACCTGGAAATATCCTTCGTGTGTGTTGATTGGTGACAATTCGGTCGGCGAGTTTTATTCCGTGGCATTGACCAATCATCACCAGCAAGCCGATACCGGCACCAAGATGGTTCACATCGGCAAGAACACGCGCAGTCGCATTATCAGCAAGGGCATTTCCGCCGGCCTGTCGAATAACAGCTATCGCGGGCTGGTGAAAATCGGCGCGCGGGCTGAAGGCGCACGTAACTACTCGCAGTGCGATTCAATGTTGATTGGCGACCGCTGCGGCGCTCACACTTTTCCCTATTTGCAGGTCGCCAACAAGAGCGCGACAGTGGAACACGAAGCGAGCACATCGAAAATCGGCGAAGAACAACTGTTTTATTTCGCAAGCCGTGGCATTGAGACCGAAGAAGCGGTATCGATGATCATCAACGGTTTTGTGCGCGACGTCTTCATTCATTTGCCAATGGAGTTTGCCGTTGAGGCGACCAAACTTCTTGGCCTCAAGCTGGAAGGAAGTGTTGGATGATCAAGAATAATGCCCCTGAACTGCTGGATGTGCGGGGCCTGACCGCGACGGTCGACAATCATGTAATTCTGCGCGGCATTGACCTGAGCGTACGCGCCGGGGAAGTGCACGCCATCATGGGCCCGAACGGATCGGGCAAGAGCACCTTTGCCAAGGTGCTGGCCGGCCATCCTGTCTACCAGGTGACTGGCGGCACGGTGCGTTTTGACGGCGCCGATCTGCTCGACCGATCGCCCGAAGACCGTGCCCGTGCCGGAGTGTTCCTCGGCTTTCAATATCCGGTGGAAGTGCCGGGTGTGACTAACACCGGCTTTTTGCGCCTGGCTTACAACACGGTGCAGTCCGCCCGCGGCAAGGAAGAGCTCGACCCGCTCGAGTTCGACGACTTCATCCGGGAGAAGATGCAGCTCCTCGAAATCGATCCGGGCTTTCTCGATCGTAGCCTCAATGTCGGTTTCTCCGGCGGTGAGAAAAAGCGTAATGAGATCCTGCAAATGGCGTTGCTCGAGCCGCGGCTGTCGATTCTGGATGAAACGGACTCGGGTCTTGACATCGATGCGCTTCGCGTTGTGGCCAATGGCGTGAATCAACTGCATACAAGCGACAACGCGATCGTGTTGGTAACCCATTACCAGCGCCTGCTCAACTATATCGAGCCTGATTATGTGCACGTGATGGAGAACGGTCGCATCATCAAGACCGGTGACAAGCGTCTGGCGCTGGAGCTGGAAGACCGTGGTTACGACTGGGTGGCACGCGAGTATCGAGAGCGAGCTGCATGAGCACGGTTGGCACAAACACGGTCGGTTCAAGCGCGATTGGTACAAACATGGTCGAATCAGATTTCCTTGGTAGTTTGTTGTCGCCCGCTGCCGGCGCGTCAGAGCATCATGATGCCTGGCTGAAGGCGCGCCGCTCCAGTGCCCTGGAACGGGCATCGGCACTGTCGGTGCCGACGACCCGCGACGAAGACTGGCGCTTTACCGACCTGTCGATGCTTTACCGCCTGAAGCTGAAACCTGCCGTGGCGGGCGGAAAAGTGGATCCGGCAATACTCAAGACGCTGATGTTTCCGGAAGCCTCGACAAGACTGGTTTTTGTCGATGGCCACTTTGATGCCGCTGCATCGAACGTCGCACAAGAAAAGAACGTGCGTGTCGGGAGTCTTCGGCAAGCGCTTCGCGACGACTCATGGCAGAGCGCGCATGGCGCGATTGAGTCGCATCTGGCGACCGTTGCCAGCGTCGAGGACGACGTATTTGCAGCGGCTAACACCGCTTTTCTGCAGGACGCGGCAATCGTGCATGTGTCGGCCGGGGCACAGCTTGGCGATACGCCGATACAGGTGATCAATGTTTCCACCGGCCATGAGACGAGTAGTAGCCCGCGTGTGCTGGTTGCTGCCGGACAGGGATCGTGCTGTACCGTTATCGAGGACTATGTCGCAGTCGGCGGTTCGGCTTACCTGACCAATTCAGTATGCGAAATCGTGATTGCTCCCGACGCCGAGGTGCGTCACGTCAAGTTGCAGCGAGAGGGCGACACGGCGTTTCATATCGCCAACACAACGGTGCTGATGCAGGCCGATTCGCGTTACCGCAACTGGTCGGTGGGTGTTGGTGGCAGAATTTCCCGTCACAATCTGAACGTGGTTCAAAACGGCACCGGGATCGATTGCGAGATGCACGGGCTGGCGATGATTTCCGGACGCCAGCTTGCGGACACGCACTCGACGGTCGATCACGCTTTTCCCCATGGCACCAGCCGACAGGTTCACAAAACCATCGCCGGTGGATCGGCGCATGCAGTGTTCAATGGCAAGATACTGGTTCGCAAAGACGCGCAGCAGACCAATTCATCGCAGCAAAGCCGCAATCTATTATTGAGTCCGCGCGCGACCGTCGATACCAAGCCGCAACTGGAGATTCTTGCCGATGACGTCAAATGTGCGCATGGCGCAACCGTTGGGCAGATGGATGCCGACGAAGTCTTTTACTTGAAGAGCCGCGGCTTGTCTGAGTCGACGGCACGCAATCTGTTGACCTACGCTTTTGCCAAGGAAGTGGTGGAGCACATACCGGTGGCGTCGTTGGTCTCAGTCCTCGAGAGCCATATCCTCGAACAAACGCGCAACAAGGAGGCATGATGAGCGCGATTCCGGCAGTCAAAATCAGAAGCGCCGCGCAGGCGATCGACGTGGCTCGCGTTCGGGCCGATTTCCCGATACTCAATGTCAAGGTCAACGATAAACCGTTGGCCTATCTCGATAGCGCAGCGAGCGCGCAAATGCCGCAGCAGGTGATCGATCGGCTTATCCGCTACCAGACATCTGAGCATGCGAACATTCATCGTGGCGTGCATTACCTGTCGGAACGGGCGACTGATGCCTACGAAGCGGCGCGGGCCAAGCTAAGGAAGTTCATCAATGCCGCCGAGGACCGCGAGGTGATCTTCACCCGCGGTACCACCAATGCCATCAACACGGTGGCGCATGGCTTTGGCCGCGCATTTGTCGGCGAGGGTGACGAGATTCTGATTTCGCACATGGAGCACCACTCCAATATCGTGCCGTGGCAGATGTTGTGTGAAGAAAAAGGCGCCACGTTGAAGGTGATTCCGGTTGACGATACCGGTCAACTGCTGATGGATAAGTATCGCGAGCTACTTGGGCCGCGCACCAAACTGGTGGCCGTAACGCACGTCTCGAATGTGCTCGGCACCATCAACCCGATCAAGCAAATGATTGCGCTGGCGCATGCGCAGGGCATACCGGTACTGGTCGATGGCGCGCAAGGCGTTCCGCATATGAAGGTTGATGTGCGCGATCTTGATTGCGACTTTTATGCGTTCTCCGGTCACAAGATGTGCGGTCCGACCGGCATAGGCATCTTGTACGGCAAGGCATCGTGGCTGGAGAAGATGCAACCATACGAAGGTGGCGGCGACATGATTATGTCGGTCACCTTCGACAAGACCACCTACAACACCATTCCCTACAAGTTCGAGGCCGGGACGCCGCCGATCGCCGCCGCGATTGGTCTTGGCGCGGCAGTCGACTATCTCGACTCCCTTGGCATGGATGCCGTTTCGGAGCACGAACATAGCCTGATTGCATATGGTACCGAGGCGATGTCCAAAATCGATGGCGTGCGTATCTACGGCACGGCAGCGGACAAGGCGGCGGTATTGTCGTTCAATATAGAGGGTGTCCATGCACACGACGTCGGCACAATCCTCAACGACGAAGGCGTTGCGGTGCGCACCGGCCACCACTGCGCACAACCGTTGATGCAGCGCTTCGGCGTGCCGGCGACCGCGCGCGCCTCTTTTTACCTTTACAACACGGTCGAGGAAATTGATCAGTTGGTTGCCGCAGTACGCCGCGTGCAGCAAATCTTCGGTTGAGCGCAGGTTGCCGGATCACAAAGTATGAACACGAAGCAGCTTTATCAGGAAGTGATTCTGGATCACAACAAAAAGCCGCGCAATTGGGGTCATTTGCGCGCTCCCAGCCATAAGGCGGAAGGGCTAAACCCGTTGTGTGGTGATCATATCTGGGTCAGTCTGAATGTCGCCGATAACCGGGTCGCGGAGATTGCGTTTGAGGGCGAGAGCTGCGCCATTTGCAAAGCGTCTGCCTCGATGATGACAACCAAGGTCAAGGGCAAAAGTGTCGACGAAACGGAGCAGTTGGTCGAGGAGTTTCGCGGTATGACGACTGGATCGATTGACGCGTCGCAGTCCACTCGCCTCGGACATCTCACGGTGTTTGAGGGTGTCAAGGATTTGCCGTCCCGGGTCAAATGCGCCATTCTGCCCTGGCACACTTTGCATGCGGCACTGCATGCCGAGGCAAGTACGTCTACCGAAGGTGACGAGGATCCCGTACCGGGTTCCGGGATTGCCGTTTCAGAACGTTGAGATACCCGAGGCGGATCGAGTAAAGCAATGCCGAAGATAGCTGATTTGGAAGTCACGCCGAATCCTAACGCGCGCAAATTCATTCTGAAGGAGCCGCTTACCTATGGCGTGGCCAAATCGTTCGAGAATGCTGCGGAAGCGGCCAGTGATGAGTTGGCGTCGCAACTGTTTGCCATCGATCATGTCACCAGCGTGTTCTACGTCGATAACTGGGTTACGGTAACCCAGGACGGTGGTGCCGACTGGCAGCAGTTGATGCGTGAGGTGGCCGGTCCCATCCGCGAGGCGCCGGCGGCCGAAAGCCAGTCAGAGGAGTTCGCGCAAGCCGCCGAGTGGCTGTCACAGGATGATTCGCACTTGTCGGAAACCGATCGTGCCAAGCTGATTCAGATCAATGAACTGCTCGACGAGCGTGTTCGCCCGTATCTGCAAAGTGACGGCGGCGACCTTTACGTTGTCGGCCTCGATGACAATGTCCTGCAGGTGCATTATCAGGGCGCCTGCGGCAGTTGTCCCAGTTCCATCTCGGGTACACTCGCCGGCATCACCGGCCTGGTGCGCCAGATCGACCCGGATCTGGATGTCGTTGCAGTCTGAGCAGCGAGTATTGTCCCGTTTGGTGGTGCATCCGTCCGCGCGGATTTGCCGGCACCGGAACCGGAAAGCGCCGGAACCGGAGAGTAATTGAATCATTTTGCATCGAAGCAATAAGCATCGAAGCGGTAATTTATCAAAGCGATAAGTTATCGAAGCTATTATTTATCGAAGCGATAAGTTACCGAGCCGATCAGTCACAGAACCGGTAAATAATCGAACAACTAACAAATTGAAGTAATGAGTGATTGGACCGAAGTTGCCGATGCGTCAGCCATCGCGCCGGGCGAATGGGAACAGATCGATCTTGACGGCACTTTGGTGGCCGTTTTCAATGTCGGCGGCGAATTTCTTGCGATCGAAGACATCTGCACTCACGATGGCGCGGTGCTGAGCGGTTGTCCACTCGAGGGTGAGGAGGTCGTTTGCCCGCGGCATGGTGCGCGCTTTTCGGTCAGAACCGGCGAGGCGCTCACACCACCGGCCTGGGAACCGGTGGCGACTTTTCCATGCAAGACCGAGAACGGAAAGGTTTATGTGCGAGACGATCGCTGGGATTGAGCGGCCCTAACAGTTTGTTGAAAAAGCTACTGCGCAAGTACGTTCCAACCGATCGATTGCGGCGTCGCGTGCTCGCTTACTCCTCGCGCTTCGAAAGATGAATATGTAGCTCCGACATAACGTTCGCGGCCGCTCACGTGAACTTTCACTGAAACTCGCAAGGCTTGTTGTCTCGTTGTGCGCAGGGTTCGATCAATACAGGCGGCTCCTTGC
>JBFKXV010000044.1:0-10355 GCA_041637935.1 Burkholderiales bacterium
CCGCAATGACAATGATGTGCATGACGTTGGGCAAGATATGACGGCTGATCACTCTCAGGTGGGAAACGCCGAAAGCATGCGCCGCCTGAACATATTCCTGCTCCCGAAGCTTGAGCGCCTCACCACGCAGCAATCTGCACAAGCCGGTCCAGCTGGTCACTCCGAGGATCAAACAGAGAAATAACAACCGCAGGTCCTGGCGTTGTTCGATGGTGTCGAACAACTCGGGGTGGGTTGCCATGTATACCTGGATCATCAACACCGATGCAGCAATCAATAGCACGCCCGGAATCGAACTGAGCGTCGTGTAGATGTATTGGATGACATCGTCGACCCAGCCGCCGAAATAGCCCGCCATGATGCCGAGCGCGGTGGCGAGCGGCAGCATCACCAGCGTGGCAAGGGTGGCAATGAGCAGTCCGGTGCGAATGCTTTTCAAAGTCAGGTAGAACACGTCCTGACCGACCTTGTCGGTGCCCAGAACGTGATACCTGGTTGACAGCACTGCCAGTGGAGCGAGCAGAAACATGATTACACCGGCACTGATCAGGATGGTGCGCCAGGGAACCGGCTCGCGATCGTGCCAGATAGCTCGCCACGTCTGGCCGAACTCGCGATTGCTGTGCCTGGCGAGCACGCCGCTCAACAGCAACACCAAAGCATTCCACAAAATGACGCCGACGCCGAGACCCGCTGCAGTCAGGCGCAACACATCGGACAGCCAATCAGATTGGGGGTCGGAAAGATGCCCGCCGCCATAGGTCAGCCGCGGATAACTTCGCACGCGGCCGCCGCCAGGAAGCTCGACGGTCTCCTTGGCAAAAAGATGCGTCGCGAACGGCGCTGAGTAGGTCTTTTCGGTCTGCGTTCGCAGCGGCCCGACCAGCACGTCCAGAACGCTCAGCGTCTGCACTGCGTAGCGGCTTTCCAGTGCGGCGTCCGGCTGCGCCAGCCGTGGACGGAAATGCATCGAATCGAGCAGTCCGACAGCGATGAAAAACCCCAGAAAAACCAACGAACCCATGGCCTGCTTGCTCTGCGCCAGATTGCGCCATGGCTGTAACAGGTGCGGGCGTGTGCGCACATGCAGCCAGAATCCAATCGCCGCAGCGAGCAACAGGAACAGCAACGCGTCAGTCCAGAGAATGACCGGCTTGAACGGCATCAGTCCAACCTCACTCTCGGGTCCACCAGGGTGTAGGCGATATCGGTCAGGATCAAACCAATGATGTAGAGAACCGACCCCAGAAACACCATCGCACGCACCACTGCGTAATCCTGATTTCTGATCGCTTCAATGGTGTAACTGCCAAGTCCGGGAATGGAAAAGAATGACTCCATGATCAGGCTGCCGAGGAACAAACTCGGAATAATGACCACCACACCGGTCAGGATCGGAATCATCGCGTTGTGCAGAACGTGCCGGAAAAGAATGCGCGCTTCGGACAGACCCTTGGCACGTGCCGTGCGCACGTAATCCTTGTTGATCTCCTCGATGAAAATGGTGCGATACCAGCGGGTGTTCGCTCCGATGCTGCTGACAATTCCCACCGCCACTGGCAGCACCAGAAATTTCAGCGCATCAATGCCATAGTCGAATCCGGAAATCGGTACCAGATGCCACAGCTTGCTGATCAGGTACTGGCCACCGATGATGTAAAACAAACTGGAAATCGACATCGCGATGACGCAAGCGACAACGCCCGACACGTCAACATACGTTGCCCTGAAAAAGGCCAGTATCAGCGCGAAGGTAATGTAAAAAGCGAGACCAACCAGAAACGTCGGCACGGCAATCGCAAGGCTCGGCCACATGCGCGTGCGAATTTCGGTTTTAATGTCGCGGCCGTCATCGGACACACCAAAGTCGAACGCGAACATACTGGCCGACTTGGTGAAGAAAATCGTATTGGTAAATCTGGCCTGCCCCTGTTCCTGCGCATTGAAGAAGTGCGGCTTGTCATAGCCCTTGTCACGTTTCCATTTTTGCACCGCCTCTTCGGTGACGCGCTTTCCGCCGAGCGCAAGACGCGCCATGTCGTCCGGGCTGTTGACAAAGAAAAACAACGCGAACGTAATCAGGTTAACGCCAATCAGGATCGGAATGGCATACAGAATCCGGCGAATCAGATAAGTTGTCATGTGGGAGCTTTGACAGTCGTCGTAGCCGCCCTGCCCCGCTCGCGGCGGCGCCAGGCGATGAAGGCTGGTGCAACGCCACCGATTACCAGTAACGCGACAACAACGATCGGCCCATATACAGGCTTGTTCCATTCATCACGCCGTTGCTGGCGTAGCACCGGATCGATACGTTGATACTTCAACTCATTGTTCGCCATGGTGTTGGGCTTGACGTTACCGACCCAGCCATGAGCCAGTTTGTAATCGGCGGGATGAAATCCGAATGCCCACGGTGCGTCGCGTTGCAAAATTTCCACCATGCGATCGATTATCTGCTGCCGTTGCGGGCTGTTCTGCATGTTGCGCATTTGCTCGAACAAGTTGTCAAATTCGGCACTTGCATAGTTCGATGCGTTTTCGCCGCTGCCACGGGCGCGCGATTGCGGACCATGCAGCAGAAACATGAAGTTCTCGGGATCAGGGTAGTCGGCGTTCCAGCCCAGAATATAGAGCTGGGCGGTGCCGTTACGCAGCTTTTCCTGAAAGCGGTTCAGATCCGTCGCCCGTACCACCAGTTGCAGGTCGATCTTGCGCAGCTGCTTGGTAAACCAGTCGGCGCGCGATTTGGCTTCCGGTCCGACCAATGTCGTATCGAGAAACAGCGTCAATGGCTTACCTGTCCCGGCGTCGATGCCATTTGGATATCCGGCCTCTTCCAGCAGCTGTTTGGCGTAGTCGATCGGCTTGCGCTGGGGGCGCCCGTCGACCCAATCGTACACATAGGGATTGATGCCGTCTTCGCCACCGCGGTAACCATAAATACCCGGCGGTAACGGGCTTTGCGCCGCAATGCCACGTCCATTGCGGAAAATCGAAATCAGTTCTTCCATGTCAACCGCAATCGACACCGCCTGCCTCAATTTGCGCGATCGCTCATCAAGCCCACCGATGACGGGGTCCAGCATATTGAAGCCGAGATAAATCGTTGTCGCGGCGACCGAAGTATGCAAATTGATGCCACGTTCGCTTATCTCGTCACTCAGGCCGACCTCGCCATTGGCACTAACCGCAATAGTCTGGTCGAAACTGTCGGAGCTGATCTCCGACAAATCGTAGTAGCCCTGTAGAAACTTGTTCCAGTACGGAATGCTTTCCTTCTCGAGGTTGTAGACAACCTTGTCAATAAAGGGCATCAACTGGCCGGCATCCTCGAGCAGACCATTGCGCCGATCATCCGTATCTCCCAGCGCCGGATAGGGTTCGCCGCTGAAATTGGGATTGCGCTCCAGCACCATTATGCGGTGCGGATCATTGACGCTGAGCATGTAAGGGCCTGATCCAACCGGATACCAGTCCAAGGAGATATTGGCCGCCATTCCCGGCTGCCGATAGAAGCGCTCTGCCTCGTGTGGCACTGGTGCAAAGAACGGCATTGCCAGCCAGTACAGGAATTGCGGATATTTGCCGCGAATCTCGATTGCATAGCGATAGCGATCGATCACCTTGACGCCGGCAATATCGAAGCGGTCCAGGTCGAGATAGGCATCTTTCGGAACGCTTTCAGCAAACGCCGCCAACTGCCTGGCATATTCATCCAGGCCGATGATGTAGCCTTTCATCAAACCGAAAATCGGTGAATGCAGCTGCGGATGTGCCAGCCGCTTGATTTCATAAACGTAGTCGGCGGCGACCAGTTCGCGGCTATCCGTGTGCTCAAAGTCCTGCAGACGCCGATAGCGAGCAAGCTGTGCTCGTGATAATCCGATATAGCGCGGTTGGCCCGCATCATCGGCAGCGAACGCCGGATGCGGCTGATAATAAACGCCACGGCGCACCGGAATTTCGTAACGGCTGTACGCCACTTCTGCCGACGGTGCCCGCGCCGACACTTGCCTGCCCTCATTATCGTAATAAGTCACGCGCGGCATCGAGGCGGCACCGAATGGCACCAACTGATAAGGACGTTTGAGATAATGGTATTGCAGCGGCGTCATGTAGATTTGCGCCGTAAAACGGATCTCGTTCGAGAAGTAGGATTGCACCGGATCGAGATGTTTCGGACGCTCGCTGAAGAACGAGTACATAATGTTCTCGCCTCGCTCGTGAGCCGGGTACGGGTTGTTCAGCGCCGCCTCGCCGCAGCCGGCAATTCCGGACAACATCGCAGTTCCGGACAAGATTCGAAGCGTGACAACAAAAGCAAGTCTGAACATGGTCATGGTCGCAAGTCTAACCCGGCCGGCGGTCTTTCCCTACGCTTCACAACTCGACCCCCGGCGCTGCGTGCACGATTGCGCCAGGCGCCGTGAATGGTTCGCCGGACAGCGTTCGTTATAATTCGCGCTTTATACCGCGGGAGACATCATGGGTTTTCTCGATAACAAGAAAGTTCTCGTAACCGGGCTGCTCAGTAACCGCTCTATTGCGTATGGCATTGCCAAGGCAGCGCAGCGCGAAGGAGCCGAACTGGCGTTCAGCTACGCCGGCGGGGACAAGATCCGCGATCGCGTCAAGCAACTCGCTTCTGACTTCGCTACGGACCTGGTGTTTCCATGTGACGTCACGGACGATCAGGAGATCGACCAGCTGTTCGTTTCGTTGGGTAAGCAATGGGATGGTCTGGACGGTCTGGTCCATTCGATCGCGTTCGCTCCCCGTGAGGCGCTGGCAGGAGACTATATCGATTCAGTAAGCCGCGAGGCGTTCCGTATTGCCCACGACATCAGTTCCTACAGTCTGGCGGCACTTGCCAAGGCAGCGCTGCCAATGATGGAAGGTCGCGAAGCAAGCCTTGTCACGATGACCTACCTGGGCTCGGAACGAGCTTTCCCCAGTTACAACGTGATGGGCCCGGCGAAAGCCAGTCTCGAGGCCAACGTGCGTTATCTGTCTCAAAGCCTGGGGCCGCGCGGCATACGCGTGAACGCCATTTCAGCCGGCCCGATCAAGACACTTGCCGCGGCTGGAATCGGCAATTTCGGCAAGCTGCTTGCGTTCAGCGAGAAACTCTCTCCGCTGCGTCGCAATGTCACCACCGACGAAGTAGGCAATGTGGCCGCGTTTCTGTTAAGCGACTTGTCGCGGGGCATCACTGGCGAAATCACTTACGTTGACGCCGGCTTTAATATTGCCGGTGCCGCACCATTTGAAGACTAAACCGGTAGACAATCGAACTGATTGAGGACTGAACCGGTTCTGAATCGGGGCGGCTGAGGATCAAACTCATTACAAATCGCACTGATCAGAAATCGCACTGATCAGAAATCGCACTGATCGGAAATGACACGGATCCGAAACCGTATTGATCCAATATTGTACCGGCCCCGACGCCCATCCCCGGCTCATGTCACGCCGGCACAACAACGTGGTAGCGTCACAAACAAGGCGATTCAGAAACCGGCTTGCTCATCAGGTTGTACCCTGTCCTGTCGCACGCGCACATCCGATCGCTCGCGCATGCTTTCGACGACGCTGGAGTATTGTTCCTGCTGAGCGATCTGGGAAAGCTGCCGGCGCGACGTTTGTACTTGCTCGGGCGACACCGACTCGACTTCCTGCACTTTGCTGATACGGTAAACGACATAACGGCCATCGTCGACGACGACCCCTGCGTATGCTGGCAACTTGGAGGTATCAGCGGTGAAAACGGCACGTGCGCCCTCAGGGTGCAGCCCCTGACGACGCAGTAACGTAACGGAGTTCGGCCTCGACCAGTCAAGACCTTTCACCTTCTCACCAGCGTTCAGTTTTTCAACAAGAGCCTCGCCTCGTGCTTTGGCCTGTTCGATTGCGCGTTCGGCCTTCAGGAAGTCAATAATATCCGCCGAAACGTCCTCGAAAGGCATATCGCTTGCCGGCGCATGCTCAACGACGCGGGCAGCAACCATCGTATTCGGCTGTACTTCAACGGCCTCGGTATTGCGCCGCTCTTCCAGCGACTCGGCAGAGAATATCGCCTCGAGCAACTGCGTATTGTTCAGCAGCGGATTCATGCCACTGCTGACAGGGCTGACCCAGTCGCTTTGGTGGATTGTCAGGTTGAGTGCGTCTGCGGTTGGTTTGAGGCTGTCGTACTCGGTGTAGACCAGATCGCTGAAAGTCTGCGCCGCCTCCAGATAAGCCTCCTGAACCCGGTCTTGTTGTACTTCCTTCAGAAGTTGCTCGCGGACCTGTTTGAACGGTGTCGTTTTTACGGCCTTGATTTCGTCGACCCGGATAATGTGATAGCCAAATTGTGTTTTGACCGGCGCGCTGATTTCGCCTTTGGACAGCGCGAAGGCGGCATCCTCGAACTCGCGGACCATGAAACCACGCTGAAAGAACCCCAGGTCACCGCCCTGTTCAGCCGAACCCGGGTCGCCGGAATTGGCCCTCGCCAGTTCTGCAAAGCGCTTCGGTTCGGCCCGCAGTTGCTGGTAGATCTTGTTCGCCTTGGCTTCAGCAGCCGCCTTCTCCTCGTCGCTGGCGCCTGACGCAACCGTAATCAGAATATGGCTGGCGCGTCGTTCCTCGGGTGTCTGGAACTCGGTAATGCGTCGTTCGTAGACCTGCTTCAGTTCGTCGTCCGACACCTTGACATTGCCCGCGGCGACTTCGGGTGTCAGGACCAGGTACTCGACTTTAGCGCGCTCCGGAATGCGGAACAGTGATCTGTTCTCTTCAAAATATTGCTTCGCCTCTTCTTCCGTCACCTCGGCTTTGTCCCGAAACGACGCTGGCGAGATCACTAACTGGCTGACTTCGCGTTGCTGCTCGCGAATACGCGTCAAACGCTCCACCACCTTGTCCGGCATGAACGCGGTACCGGCAACGGTGTTACGAATCCTGCCGAGCAGGATGTCCTGCTCGATTTGGTGTTCGAACTGTGCCGGCGTCATATTTTGCGCGCGCAACAATTGTTCATAGCGCTGGATCGAAAAGTTGCCGTCGTCACCATAAAACGCCTCAAACGAAGCAATGGCTGAACGAAGCTCTTCTGTCGATACTGCCATGCCGGCCCTGGACGCTTGTTGCAGTAGCACGCGACGCTGAATCATCTCGTCCAGCACCGCTTGCCTGAACTCGGGCGAATTGACATAGGCATTGAGCTGCTGGGCCTGCTGCCCCTGAGACTGCGCCCGCATACGGTCCTGCGCCCGCCGCAGGCTGGTAGCGAACTCCTGAACAGTGATCTTGCTATCGCCAACAGTCGCCACCTCGTCCGCCGCACCACCCCCGCCGCGGAAATAGGCATCGACACCAAAGAAGGCGAATGTCAGAGCGATCAGCGCGATTACGATATATACGAGAATCCGGTTTTTGGTTACGAAATCGAACATCGTTTTACCTAATTGAAGTACGAACCACTACGAATCGATCCGACAAAGACTAACTGACAGCGTTCGGGCCGAACCGAGTGACTCGGTCTATTATCTGACCAAGGGCAACAAAAAAGGCGAACTCTCGTTCGCCTTCTCTGGGTGTGGCGGAGTGGACGGGACTCGAACCCGCGACCCCCGGCGTGACAGGCCGGTATTCTAACCAACTGAACTACCACTCCTGAATATTCTGGTGGGTGCTGAGAGGCTCGAACTCCCGACATTCGCCTTGTAAGGGCGACGCTCTACCAACTGAGCTAAGCACCCGTTCAGCGTTTTTGGGATGCGCCCCCTAGTGGGCGGAACATTCCTCGCCGCTTCCCAGGGCCGCCTGGCACCCCCCAAAATCGGAAAGCGCGCTAGTTTACTGCATCCTTTAGCGCTTTGCCAGCGCGGAACTTGGGCACTCTCGATGCCTTTATTTGGATCGTTTCACCGGTCCGTGGATTGCGCCCACTACGCGCGGCACGCTCCCCTACATAAAAGGTTCCGAAACCGACCAGCGTTACCATGCCGCCTTTCTTGAGCGACGAAGTAATGGCCGAAACGGTGCCGTCGAGAGCGCGTTCTGCAGCCGCCTTGGAAATGTCGGCCGCTTGCGCAATAGACTCGATCAATTCAGATTTGTTCACGCGGGTCCCCTTTCGTTATTTAGTTAACGGGAGATTAAAAAAGTGGCGAGGTGCGAGTTGGAGGGCACATACGTTATTTTTATCCCTCGAAAAGATTTATATCAATTCAAAAATCGCAGTGTCAAGTAATGCCATCGTCGAAACAAAAGGCAGCGCCGCGGCGCTGCCCTTTGCAATCATATACCGAGTCGCAAGCCAATGTCAGTGTTTCATTTGATTGGTCGCTTCCGGCGCCGGTTCAATCGCAGGAATGGCAACAGCGTTTGCATCGTCAGGGGTTAATTCTTCCGGTTCCCGTTCGAGCGATAATTCGAACACCTGGTCAATCCACTTCACGGGATGAATATCCAGCCGATTCTTGATGTTATCCGGGATCTCAACGAGATCCTTGGTGTTCTCCTCGGGAATGAGCACAGTCTTGATGCCGCCACGGTGCGCCGCAAGCAGTTTTTCTTTCAATCCGCCGATTGCAAGCACCTCACCTCGTAGGGTTATTTCGCCTGTCATCGCGACGTCAAAGCGCACCGGGATCTGTGTCAATGCCGACACCAATGCAGTTGTCATCGCAACGCCGGCCGATGGCCCATCCTTGGGTGTCGCACCTTCCGGAACGTGCACGTGAATATCGCTTTTTTCAAATGCATCGTCCTTGATGCCGAGTTTCCCGGCTCGCGCACGAACCACCGAGCGCGCGGCTTCGACCGACTCTTTCATGACGTCGCCAAGCGATCCAGTACGCTGAATGACACCTTTGCCCGGCATGACGATCGCTTCAACCGTCAGCAACTCGCCACCCACTTCGGTCCACGCAAGCCCGGTGACCTGGCCGACCTGGTTGGTTTTTTCCGCAATGCCGTAGGTGTAGCGGCGCACGCCCAGGTACTTATTGAGGTTGCGCGTCGATACCGACACACGGCCTTCGTGCTTCTTGACGAGTAGTGCCTTCACGACTTTGCGACAGATCTTGGAGATTTCCCGCTCCAGTGAACGTACGCCTGCCTCGCGAGTGTAGTAGCGGATGATGTCACGCACCGCACCCTCCGAGACGACCAGTTCGTTGTCCTTCAGCCCGTTGTTTTTGATCTGCTTGGGAAGCAGGTACCGCATCGCGATGTTGAGTTTTTCGTCTTCCGTGTAACCGGACAGACGAATCACCTCCATCCTGTCGAGCAATGGCGGCGGTATGTTCATCGTGTTCGCCGTCGCGACGAACATCACGTCGGACAAGTCGTACTCTACCTCGACATAATGATCAACGAACTTATCGTTCTGCTCCGGATCCAGCACCTCGAGCAAAGCCGACGAAGGATCACCACGAAAATCCATTCCCATCTTGTCGACTTCATCAAGCAGGAACAGCGGATTGCGCACGCCAACCTTGGTCATGTTTTGCAGGATCTTGCCCGGCATTGAGCCGATGTAGGTTCGGCGGTGACCGCGTATTTCCGATTCATCCCTGACGCCACCGAGCGACATACGCACGAACTTGCGATTGGTGGATCGCGCAATGGATTGACCCAGCGAGGTCTTGCCCACGCCGGGCGGGCCGACCAGACACAGAATGGGCGCCTTGAGTTTGTCAACACGTTGCTGAACCGCGAGATACTCGACGATCCGTTCCTTTACCTTCTCCAGACCATAGTGGTCTGCATCGAGGATTTCCTCGGCTTTATTGAGGTCCGAGCTGACTTTGCTCTTCTTGCGCCAAGGCAAACCCAGCAGCGTATCGATGAAGTTCCGTACCACCGTGGCTTCAGCCGACATCGGTGACATCAAGCGCAACTTCTTGAGCTCACTTTCGGCTTTCTGGCGCGCCTCTTTGGACATGTGAGCAGCTTTGATGCGCTTCTCCATCTCCTCGAGGTCGGCGCCCTCTTCCATGTCACCGAGTTCTTTCTGGATCGCCTTGACTTGCTCGTTAAGGTAATACTCGCGCTGGCTTTTCTCCATTTGACGCTTGACGCGCCCGCGGATACGCCGCTCGACCTGCATGATGTCGAGCTCAGCCTCGAGCAATGAAAGCAAGTGTTCCAGGCGCTTCTTGACACCGAACATCTCGAGCACGTCCTGCTTCTGCTCTAACTTCAGCGGCAGGTGCGCTGCAACGGTGTCGGCAAGGCGGCCCGGCTCGTCGATCCCTGACAACGAGGTGAGTATCTCGGGCGGGATCTTCTTGTTCAGCTTCACGTACTGGTCGAATTGCGACAGCATGGCACGCCGCATTGCCTCGACCTCATTGTTTTCG
>JBFKXV010000045.1:0-10293 GCA_041637935.1 Burkholderiales bacterium
CCCACTGAAACGGATGGTCGTAGACGTATTCGCCTGCCACCGAATAGTGACCGTATCGTTCGGTCTCGGCCCGGAACGGCCGCACCATTTGCGAGTGACACGTGTAACAGCCCTCACGGATGTAAACATCGCGCCCCTCCAATTGCAACGGCGTGTACGGATTCAATCCGGCGACCGGCTCGGTTGTCGAGCGCTGAAAGAACAGCGGCACGATCTCGACCAGTCCGCCGACGGCAACCACAACAATCGTCAGGATAATCAGCAGCGGGACGCTTTTTTCGATTCTTTCGTGAAATGTCTGTTCAGCCATTGGTTCGCTCCATTGTTTGGCGTCGATTCTCAGGCATGGGCAGCGGCCGGCGAAACTACCGGTGCGTCAACCGCCTTGGCACCCGCGATCGTCTTCCACACGTTGTACGCCATGATCAACATGCCGGCAAAGAACAGCAGCCCACCGAGCAGACGAATTGCATAGAACGGGTACGTCGCCTTGACGCTCTCAACAAAGGTGTAAGTCAACGTGCCTTCGGGATTGACAGCACGCCACATCAGGCCTTGCATCACACCGGCTATCCACATTGCCGCGATGTAGAGCACCACACCAAGGGTTGCGACCCAGAAATGCACCGTAATGAGACGCACACTGTGCATTTCGGGCTTTCCGAACAGCCGTGGAATCAGGAAATAGAGCGCGCCGATAGAAATAAAGGCGACCCAGCCCAGCGCGCCTGAATGAACGTGTCCGATCGTCCAGTCGGTATAGTGCGACAGCGCATTGACCGTCTTGATCGACATCATCGGGCCTTCGAACGTCGACATGCCGTAGAACGACAAAGAGACGATCAGGAATTTCAGGATCGGGTCGGTGCGCAGCTTGTGCCAGGCGCCAGACAACGTCATGATACCGTTGATCATTCCTCCCCATGACGGCGCCAGCAGGATCAGCGAAAACAGCATGCCGATCGACTGCGCCCAGTCAGGCAGCGCGGTGTAATGCAGGTGATGCGGGCCGGCCCACATGTAGGTGAAAATCAGCGCCCAGAAGTGCACCACCGACAAGCGGTAGCTGTAGATCGGGCGTTCCGCCTGCTTTGGCACAAAGTAATACATGATCCCGAGAAAACCGGCAGTGAGGAAAAAACCGACCGCGTTATGTCCGTACCACCACTGGACCATCGCGTCCTGCGCCCCGGCATAGACCGAATACGATTTCCAGAAGCTAACCGGGATCGCGGCGCTGTTGACCAGGTGGAGAATGGCGACGGTAAGAATAAATGAGCCATAAAACCAGTTGGCGACGTAAATGTGCTGCACGCGGCGCTTGAACAATGTGCCGAAAAACACCACGGCGTAGGCCACCCAAACGAGCGTAATCAGAACATCGATCGGCCATTCCAGTTCCGCATACTCCTTGCTGGTGGTGATTCCAAGCGGCAAGGTAATCGCCGCCAGTACGATGACGGCTTGCCAGCCCCAGAAAGTGAAGGCAGCCAGCTTGTCCGAGAACAACCGGACATGGCAGGTCCTTTGCACGACGTAATACGATGTTGCAAACAGGGCCGATCCGCCGAATGCAAAAATCACCGCATTGGTATGCAATGGCCGTAACCGCCCGTAACTCAGCCACGAGACGCCATAGGTCAAGTCGGGCCACATGAGTTGCGCGGCGATGATCACGCCGACCAGCATACCGATCACACCCCATACAACTGTCATGATCGAGAACTGCCGGACTACGCGGTAGTTATACGTCGTTTGTTCTTGCACGCGTTCTCCCTCACCTCTCAGAAAATTCGCCGGCCGCCGGAGGGTGTCCCGGCGGCATCACCCGAACCACTTAATTGTCGCAAAGAAATCAACAAGTTCGAGCATCGATAGCGCGCCCAGATGCTAATCGCTGGTGCAGCCAATTCGGTTGATATAGATCAAAATGCCGGAAAACGCAGCGCGGCTGCGCCCACTTCCCTGTGCCATCCGGCAAAAACGCATCAACTCAACAAATCCGTGGCAGTTGTTCACCGCTGAGCATGTCAATCGATCGAGCCACACCGAGCGGCCCGACACAGGAAACACGCCCCGCGGACCCATCTTCCACCGCGCCAATCGCCGCAGCGTCGGCCGACACCGGATAACGGCGCAACACCGAAACAGCGCGCTCGGCATCTTCGGGAGCAACGAATACGACAAAGCGTCCTTCGTTGGCAACGTGAAACGGATCGAGACCGAGAAGCTCGCACGCCGCGCTGACATCTTCACGTACTGAAACCGCCTGTTCCTGCAGCACAATCGATAGTTCGGCGGTTTCGGCAATTTCCACCATCGCGCTAGCGAGCCCACCACGCGTCAAATCACGCAGGCAGCGCACATTGATGCCGCTGTTCAATAGCGCAAGCACCGATTCCGATAGCGGTGCACAATCGCTGGTAATCGGCGTCTCAAACCCAAGGCTCTCGCGCGCCGCCATCACCGCGATACCGTGTCGGCCGATATCGCCGCTAACGACGATGGCGTCGCCGGGGCGGATGCGCTCCGGGCCGATCGGTTGCGGGGCGACGATGCGGCCAACGCCGGTGGTACTGATGTATATGCCGTCTCCCTTGCCCCGGTCAACGACTTTGGTGTCACCGGTCACCAATTGCACGCCCACTTCATCAGCGGCACTGCGCATCGATAACGCGATGCGCTGGAGCAGCGCAATTGGAAAACCTTCCTCCAGAATCATTCCAACGCTGAACCACTGCGCACGGGCACCACACATGGCAAGGTCGTTGACGGTGCCATTGACCGCCAATGTGCCAATGTCGCCACCAGGAAAAAACAGTGGCCTTACCACGTAACAATCAGTCGTAAATGCAACGGGTCCGTCGACATCCAGCGCGGCGCCGTCATGGCGCCGCCGCAAATGATCATTATCGAAAGCCGGGCGAATGATTTCCTCCAGCAGTCGCTCCATCATCCGCCCGCCGCCGCCATGGGCGAGCTGGATTGTTTCCGCGTTGGATTCGGGCAGCGGACACACCAAACCGGTCGAACTACTTTTTGTCATCGCTTCGCCTTGGTGGTCGCTTCGCTTTGGTGATTGCTTCGTCTCAGTCATTGCTGAGTCTCGGTAGCCAGTTTTTTCTCATGCTTGCGATAGCGGTAATAGGCGGCACAGGCTCCCTCTGACGAGATCATGGTGACGCCGAGCGGATGGTCCGGCGTGCATTGCTTGCCGAATGCCGGGCAGTCGGGCGGTTTGCGCTCGCCGCGAAGCACCAGTCCGCTCATGCATTCGCTACCGGCTTCGTGTTCCGCAACGACCGGACCGAAACGGCGTTCCGCGTCCAGGTCGGCATACGCAGCGGACAAGCCTAGCCCGCTGTCAGGTATTTCACCAATGCCGCGCCAGCATCGCGGCGTAACCTGGAATACCTCGTTCATTGCCGCCTGCGCAGCCGCGTTGCCTTCGCTGCGCACCGCGCGGCTGTACTGATTTTCGACCTCTGCGCTGCCCTGCTCGAGTTGAACGATGCAACGGTAGACGCCTTCGAGGATATCGAGCGGTTCGAAGCCGGTGACCACAATTGGCACCCGCCATTGCGCGGCGATCGGACGGTAAGCCCGATAGCCCATCACCGTGCACACATGGCCAGCGGCAAGAAAGCCTTCAACATGGTTATCCGGTGCCGCAAGTATCGCCATGATTGCCGGCGGTACCAGCACCTGCGAGACCAGCATGCAAAAGTTTTTCAAGCCCTCGCGACGCGCTTCGATGGCAGCCATGGCGTTGGCCGGTGCCGTTGTCTCAAACCCGACAGCAAAAAATACGACATCGCGTTGCGGTTCGGCACGCGCGATTGCCAGCGCTTCGATCGGCGAATAGACAATGCGTACATCAGCGCCACGGGATTTGGCGCCAAACAGACTGCCATGCGTGCCCGGTACGCGCATCATGTCACCGAAAGAGCACAAAATTACTTCGCGACGCAAGGCGATTTCGATTGCCTTGTCGATATAGCTAACGGGTGTTACACAGACTGGACAGCCCGGGCCGTGCAGCAACGTGATCGAGTCCGGTAATAACTGATCGATTCCGTAGCGCACGATCGAATGCGTCTGACCGCCACACACTTCCATTAGTGTCCACCGGCGCGTCACAGTCCGGGTGATTGCCTGAACCATCCTCCGGGCGGCCTGGCCATCGCGGTACTCATCGCGGAACTTCAAGTTGCAGCTCCTTTCGCTCCCGCCGGCGCCTCGATTTGCTGCAGTAGCTCGAATACGCGGGCTGCTTCCTGTTCATCGATGACAGCAATTGCAAATCCGACATGCACCAGCACGTAGTCGTTCGTTTCGGCTTCCGGCACGTAGATCAGATTGACTTCCTTGATTACGCCCCCGAAGTCAATGCGCCCTACCCGCGTGAGTGCATCATCACCGGAAATGCTGAGTACTCGCCCCGGAACGGCTAGGCACATGACGTTTGTTTTCCTTGTTTTGATCGAGCAGTTGCGGACTGTGTGTCTCCTGACCATACAGCCCACATTGCCTGGCCGAGCGCGATGCCACCATCGTTGGGTGGAACTCGCTGGTGCCAGAAAGGCTCACAGCCATCGGCGCGCAACGCAGCAACCGTGTTCTCTGTCAACAGGACGTTCTGGAAACAGCCACCGGTCAAAACAACACGGTGCGCACCAAGCCGCTTCGACACCTCGGCGATGGACCTCGCCAACGCAGCGTGCAGTGATGTCGAGATTGCACCCGCCGATCGTCCCGCTCGAAGATCCACAATTGCCTGGGTCAACGCGGGTTTCCAGTCAACCTGCAAACAACCATTAGTCCCTTCGCGCAGCGGCATGCCATAGTCGACGCCCTTGCCATCGTGATCGGCACACCACTCGAGCGCGGCAGCGGCCTGCCCTTCATAACTCGACTTTCGATGCAGTCGACACAATGCCGCGAACGCATCGAACAGGCGTCCAGCGCTGGTCGTCACTGGCGAATTGAGACCTTGAGCCAGCATTCTGGACAACACGCCACGCTGCGCTGAGGTATAGCAAGCGACCGGCGCCAGGTCGATCATATCGAAAGCCGCTTCGCCGTAAGCAGCAAACAACAACCCGAGTGCGGCGCGCGCAGGCTCACGCACTGCCGCTTCGCCGCCGGGCAGGCGGAACGGGCGCAAGTGGCCAGCGCGCTGCCAACCCGCATCGTCAATCGCCAGAAACTCGCCGCCCCAGATGGTGCCGTCAATGCCATAACCAACACCATCCCAGGCAACACCGAGCAGCGGCGGCGCGAGCGCATGCTCGGCCATACAGGCGGCTACGTGCGCGACATGATGTTGAACCGTAACCACAGGCAAGCCCGCTGCGTCCGCCACGCGGCTCGACGCATAATCAGGATGCAAATCGCGTACTGCAACACGCGGCTGCAATGCAAACAGCCGTAAGGCGTCATCAAGCGCAGCTGCATAGGCATCGCGCGCCGCCACCGTCTCCAGATCGCCAAGGTGATGACTGAGCACGGTTCCAGCGCCGCACGCCACCGCAATAGTCGACTTGAGATGACTACCAAACGCGACTATACCGTTGGTCAGTGTATTTTTCGTGACCGGCGCCGGCGCATAACCCCGCGCTCGCCGCAAAAGCTGCGGTTCACCCAGCACCACTTGCGCGACAGAATCGTCAATCGGGCGAGCGATTGGCCGGTCATGCACCAGAAACAAGTCGGCGATACCGGCGAGCCGCGCCAGCGCTTGCCGTTGGTCAATGACGATCGGCTCATCGGTCAGATTAGCGCTGGTAGCCACCACCGGCATGGCCAGTTCGTGCAGCAGCAGGTGATGCAGCGGTGCATACGGCAGCATCGCCCCGAGGCGGGCGTTACCTGCGGTGACCGCCGGCGCGATTGCGCCATTACATTTCTGCAGCGATATTCTGTCCCGAAGTAATACGATTGGCCGCGCCGGCGCGCATAACAACTCCGCTTGCGCCGCACTTACCTCGCAATAAGCACGCACATCGGCAAGCGTTGGGAACATTACTGCAAACGGCTTCTCGTCGCGGCCTTTGGCGGCACGCAACCGCCCTACGGCAGTTTCGTTGCCAGCGTCGACCATGAGGTGAAAACCGCCAATGCCCTTTACCGCGACAATACGCCCGTCTTGCAGCGCCGCAACAGTGGCGAGCAGTGCCTCATCGCTTTGTGCCTGCACCGTGCCACTCTCATCCCACAGCGCAATCCGCGGTCCGCACTCGGGGCATGCATTCGGTTGTGTATGAAAACGCCTGTCTGCCGGGGCGTGGTATTCCTTGCGGCATGCGGCACACATCTCGAAGCAACGCATGGTCGTGCGCGCACGGTCATACGGCAGGCTTTCAATGATGCTGTAGCGTGGCCCGCAGTGGGCGCAATTGATAAATGGATAGCGGTAGCGCCTGTCGGCCGGATCAAACAACTCATTCAGGCAGTCATTGCAGGTGGCAAGGTCCGCAGAAACATGCGTGCTTTGCGTGCCGGTCGTCTTGCTGTGTCGCACGGCGAAGCCGGCCTCATTACATGGCACCAACTGCTGCACTCGGACGTCCGTTATCACTGCATGCGGTGGCGAGTCAGCCTCAATTGACCGCAGCAATTCGTCGAGCCGCTCGCCTGACCCTTCGGCTTCGATCATCACTCCTTGCGGCGAGTTGGCAACCCAACCCGCAAGTCCCAGCGCAACCGCCTGGCGATAAACGAACGGTCGAAATCCAACACCTTGTACAGTGCCACGTAACATCATCCGTACACGCTTGCGCCGCGCCGTTACCCCGGGAGTTTCCGCCGTCAAGGTCATCGCATCACTTCTCGACTTCGACGCTGTCAAGCCGGATCAGCTCGGCGTCGGCATGGCCAATATCGGTTGACAGCGTCATGTTCAGCCGCGCGCCCTCGGCAATGGTGCCGGCTGCGGCACGCGAGAAATGATCGGCAAAATGTTGTTTCGACATGTGACTGAGCGCACCCAGCCACACTGCGACAGAGACCACCCGCGTTGCCTCTTCAGCGCTGGCCACCGACTCGATCTGACGCATCAGGCTGGTCATCAGCGAAGCTTCATGCATCGCAACGCTCCCTTGCCGCTAATTTCTCGACCTCGGCACGCACACGTTGTACAACCTGGGGCACTGCCGCGGCGACCGCGGCACTGAGAGGCTGACCCGCATCAAACCGCTGCGCCTCTATTGCGTAGACGATGCAAACCGCCGGCAGGTCACCGAGCACGCGGGCAAGCTCGATCGCATCAGCAACACCGACGCCGTGCGTTGACACGGCAAACAACTCGCGCGGCAAGGGCTCGGCGACGACGTCAAAACGCTGCACGGTGCCAGCAGTTGCACCGGAACTGGAGGCGTCCACCAGGATGGCCGCCTCGGCGCCCTGCAACTGACTGACGATCTCCGTCGCTTCGCCGGAGAGCTGCAAAATTTCAATGTCTTCGGGAAGTTCGCCGGCCAGAGCCTGTGCCACGCGTCGCCCGGCGCCGTCATCGCCGCGATCCGGGTTACCTACCCCGATCAATAGATGACGTTTCACACTATGGCGCGGCCGGTTTGCCAGCATCCTTTCAACCCCGGTCAATGTTCATTCGCAGAAAATGCGTCGCGCAGGAGATGCACGGATCGTAGTTGCGCACGGTCTGCTCACAGCGGTGCTGCAGCGCCTCATCGTCAAGGTCGAGATAGCTGCCAACAAAGCTGACCAGATCGTCTTCGATGCTGGCCTGGTTCTGTGATGTGGGCGGAACGATCGACGCTTCCGCGATGGTGCCGTCCTCGTCCAATCGGTAACGGTGATAGAGCAGCCCGCGCGGTGCCTCGGTAGCACCAAAACCCGTTGCGGCACGCGCCGTGACGGTCACCGCCGGTCGCTCCGGCGCGACATAGTGATCGATGATCCTGAGCGCTTCGTCACAGGCGTACAGCACTTCGATCGCACGCACGATAATGCTCTGGTAGGGGTTGCCACAAATTGGCCCGAGGCCGGCGTCGCGTGCGGCCTGTTGCGCCAGTGGCGACAAGCGATCGAAATTCAGGCTGTAGCGTGCCAGCGGGCCGACAAGATAAGACTCACCGCTGCGAAAACGTGAGTGCAGCGCCGTCGATCGCTCGACATGCGATTCCTCGAAATGCTCGTCGTATTGCGCAACCGGGATGTCGAGTCCCTTGTTGGACACGATTCGCCCTTCGTTGAACGGGTATTCATGCGCATGGCGCAGGGCGACATAGGTGTAGTCGCGTTCGCGTTCAGGAAAATCAAAGCCGGCAACCCATGACACCGTCTCCAGCGCCGCATCGCGCGCCCACTTCAGTTTTTCCTCGAGCGCCATCAGTTCCCGCCGCCGCGGCGCCTTATAGAAGCCGCCGACACGCACGTTGATCGGATGGATTTCCCGGCCTCCGATCAGCGACAGAATCTCGTTTCCGACTTTCTTCAGCGCGAGCCCGCGCCGCACGGCATCGCCGTGATCGCGCGCCATGTCGATCAGGCCGTCGTAGCCGAGGAAATCGGGCGCATGCAGCATGTAAATGTGCAGTGAATGGCTCTCGATCCACTCACCGCAGTAAATCAGCCGGCGCAGTTCGCGTAACGGGCCATCCACAGTGACGCCGAACGCATCCTCCATCGCGTGTACCGTGCTCATCTGGTAGGCAACCGGACAAATGCCGCATATGCGTGCATTGATATCGGCCGCCTCGTCAAAACTGCGGCCGCGCAACAGTGCCTCGAAGAAGCGCGGCGGTTCGAAAATATTCAGTTCGGCAGAACGTACCACTCCGTCACGCACCACCACTTTGAACGCGCCTTCGCCCTCGACCCGCGCCAGATAGTCGACCTTGATGGTTCTACGAGCCACGGTCCTCCTCCCGATCGCGAAATGCCGGTGCTTCGGCGTTGAAACTGCGGTAAACGCGTTTAATCGCACCATCGTCCATGCCAAGGTGGCGCAGCAAATCAGTGAGCGAGGCCGTGTTGGGTGTTTCCATCGGTCCATAGCACCCGTAACAACCGCGGTTATAGGCCGGACAAATCGCACCGCAGCCCGCCTGGGTGACAGGGCCGAGGCATGGCGTGCCATGCGCCACCGTGACGCAGATGTTTCCCGCCAGCTTGCATTCGACGCAGACGCTGTGCCGCGGTGTGACGGGTCGCCGTTCAGCCAAATACGAGGAAATGACTTCGATCAACTGCCGCTTGCTGATCGGACAACCGCGTAACTCGAAATCGACATGAACGTGGTCGGCAATCGGTGTTGAAGTCGCCAGCGTATCAATGAACTCAGGCCGGGCATACACAACTGACATATATTCGCGCACATCAGCGAAATTTCGCAGTGCCTGTATGCCACCGGCGGTGGCGCACGCGCCGATCGTCACCAGCGCGCGCGAGCGCTGTCGCACTTCCAGAATGCGTGCCGCATCGGCGCGCGTCGTGATCGAGCCTTCAACCAGTGAAAGGTCATAACGCCCTTGCACCGCTCCGCGGGTGGCTTCCGGGAAGTAGGCAATATCCACCGCGCCGGCCACCGCCAGCAGTTCATCCTCACAGTCAAGCAAGCTGAGTTGACAACCGTCGCAGGAAGCAAATTTCCACACTGCCAGCCGCGGCTTGTTGATCTTCGCCGGCAACGTCAGATCTCCCGAATCGTCAGCATGTGTCTGACCCGATCAAAAGACATCACCGGTCCGTCGCGGCAGACCATTGTTGTTCCGAATTGGCAGTGGCCGCACAGACCCACTGCACATTTCATGTTGCGCTCCATGGAGATGTAGATTGCCTCGTCACTGACGCCGGCATCTTGCAGCGCGGACACCGCAAACCTCATCATCAGTTCCGGCCCACAGACCAGCGCGACGCTGTTGGCGGGATCGAAAGTGATGCGTGGAATGAATGACGTAACAACACCGACGTTGCCGCGCCAATCATCCGGCGCATGATCGACAGTTACCTCCACATCCATATCCAGGTCGCCGCGCCAGCGTTGCAGCTCTTGTCGGAACAGAATGTCGCCGGGGCTGCGCGAACCGTAAAGAATCGCGACCCGACCGTAGTGCTGACGTTTGGCCAGCAGGTGATAAATGGCCGGTCGTAACGGTGCCAGTCCGAGTCCTCCCGCGACAATAACGACATCGCGTTGCTGCGCCTCCTGCATCGGCCAGCCCTTGCCAAACGGACCGCGCAAACCGAGCGTATCACCGGACCGCAGATTGGCAATCGCCGATGAAACCGGACCGACGGCACGCACCGTATGAATCAGCGGCCCGCGCG
>JBFKXV010000046.1:0-10242 GCA_041637935.1 Burkholderiales bacterium
ACATGTTGTGGCGGAAACGCCATTGCACATCCCACTTGGTCAACGCAGGGTGATGCCGGCCGTCATCGCCGGTCGGACCGCTGCTGTCCATCTGTGCGGTCAGAATCAGCGCCGAAGCGCCATCGATGTAGTAGTAGCTCGCCCCGATCCGCGTTGCCGGATCAGCATGCGCAGCCCCGGCCACCATGGCCAGGGCCAAAACAAGGGTTACAACTGCTTTCATTGCGTTCTCAATTCTTAAGCGATCATTCACGTCTTCGGGCGCAGCGGCGACGCCACACCACGAATTCCCGAGCAATGTAGCTCGAGAAACAGAGCCCCGAGTATAAGCGGCGGCCGTGCGAATTCGGCCACGGGTCTGGCAATTAGTTCAGGCAGGGCCTTGAAATCCGGCGCCAAACCCCCAACAACTACCAGGTTGGAAAGCAACGGAGGGATTCATGCAGCAACAGGATCGGCCAACCGAGCCCGAGGCTCCCGAAGAAACGGCCACCAATACGGACCAGAGCGACGCCACAGCCCCGCAGGGGAATGACGCCTCGCCCGATCGGGAGGTCATGCCGAGCACCGAGGAACTGCTCAGGCAAGCCGAGCTGGCGGCTCAGGAGCACCACGACGCCTGGCTCAGGGCCAAGGCGGAGACGGAAAACGTACGCAAACGGGCGCAAATCGACGTCGCCAACGCACACAAGTACGCACTGGAGTCGTTTACGCAAGAACTTTTGCCGGTTCGCGACAGCCTCGAGGCTGCCCTGAACAGCGAGAATCTGACGCTCGAATCCCTCAAAAGCGGTGTGGAGCTCACGCTAAAACAGCTCGACACTGCGTTCGAAAAGGCAAATATCAAGGAAATCAATCCTTTGGGCGAGGCGCTCGATCCCCATAAGCACCAGGCAATGACTACCGTTGAATCCGACGCGGAGCCCAACAGCATCGTGAGCGTGTTTCAGAAAGGCTATGAACTGAATGACCGGTTGGTCAGGCCGGCCCTGGTCAGCGTCGCAAAGTCAAAAGAGGCTTGAAACAGCGCCTCTTCACCCCGATTTACTGAACCAATAGCGAATTTTCGGATTAAGGATCGTAAAAGGACAGACCATGGGAAAAATTATCGGAATCGACCTCGGCACGACCAACTCCTGCGTTGCAGTGATGGAGAGCGGCAAGGCCAAAGTGATCGAGAACGCCGAAGGGGCACGCACGACACCATCGATTGTCGCCTACACCGATGACAACGAAGTACTGGTCGGCGCACCCGCCAAGCGTCAGGCAGTCACCAACCCGAAGAACACGTTGTTTGCAATCAAGCGCCTGATTGGACGCCGGTTCCAGGACGGTGAAGTGCAAAAGGCAATCAAACACTCGCCGTTCGCCATCGTCGGCGCCAAAAACGGCGACGCGTGGGTCGAAGCACGCGGCAAACAAATGGCGCCACCGGAGGTGTCGGCACAGGTCTTGATGAAAATGAAAAAGACCGCCGAGGACTACCTCGGTGAGCCGGTGACTGAGGCGGTGATCACGGTCCCCGCTTATTTCAACGATTCGCAGCGCCAGGCCACCAAGGACGCCGGGCGCATTGCCGGCCTGGACGTCAAGCGCATTATCAACGAGCCGACGGCCGCAGCGCTGGCATTCGGCATGGACAAGAAGCAGGGCGATCGCAAGATTGCGGTCTATGACCTCGGTGGTGGCACGTTCGATATCTCGATCATCGAGATTGCAGAAGTCGAAGGTGAACACCAGTTCGAGGTGCTTTCCACCAATGGCGATACCTTCCTTGGTGGTGAGGACTTCGACCAGCGGCTGATCGAGTACCTCGCCGACGAGTTCAAGAAGGATCAGGGCATCGACTTGCGCAGTGACGTGCTTGCGTTGCAGCGCCTCAAGGAAGCGGCCGAAAAAGCCAAGATCGAGTTGTCCTCCAGTCAGCAGACCGAGGTCAATCTGCCGTACATCACGGCGGACGCCTCGGGACCGAAGCACCTGGCGGTCAAGATCACCCGTGCCAAGCTGGAAAGCCTGGTCGAGGATCTGGTGGAACGCACCATCGGGCCGTGCCGCACCGCCATCAAGGATGCCGGCATCAGTGTTTCCGACGTCCATGATGTGATCCTGGTGGGCGGACAATCGCGCATGCCGAAAGTACAAGAGGTCGTGAAAGGCTTCTTCGGCAAGGAGCCGCGCAAGGACGTCAATCCCGATGAAGCGGTCGCCATTGGTGCCGCCATTCAGGCTGGCGTTTTGCAGGGCGACGTCAAGGACGTATTGCTGCTCGATGTCACACCGCTGTCACTCGGTATCGAAACACTGGGCGGTGTCATGACGAAACTGATCCAGAAGAACACCACGATCCCGACCAAGGCGCAGCAAGTGTTCTCCACGGCGGACGATAATCAGACCGCAGTGACGATTCATGTGCTGCAAGGCGAGCGCGAAATGACGCGCGACAACAAGTCGCTGGGGCAATTCAACCTCACCGACATTCCGCCTTCGCCGCGCGGCATGCCGCAAATCGAGGTGACCTTCGACATTGACGCCAATGGCATTCTGCATGTCTCGGCCAAGGACAAAGCCACCGGCAAAGAGAACAAGATCACCATCAAGGCGAACTCCGGTTTGTCGGAAGACGAAGTGCAGCGCATGGTCAAGGACGCCGAAGCGCACGCCGAGGAAGATCAGAAAGCGCGTGCGCTGGTCGAAACGCGTAATCAGTGCGACGCACTGGTGCACAGCGTCAAGAAGACTTTGAGCGAACATGGCGACCAAGTCAGCGAAGAGGAGAAGGGCAAGATCGAGCAGGCACTGAAAGACGCCGAAGCAGCGCTCAAGAGCAACGACAAGGATGAGATTGAAGCCAAGTCGCAGGCTCTGGCGGAGGCATCGCAGAAGCTGGCCGAAAAGATGTATGCCCAATCCCAGCAACAGCCCGGCGCGGAAGCTGCTTCGGCGGACGCATCCGCCAGCACAGAGGGTGGGCAGACGGCAGCGGATGATGCGGACGTCGTCGATGCCGAGTTCGAGGAAGTGAAGGACAACAAGAAGTCGGCCTGACGGTCACTGCTTAGCTAACCGGTCACAGGCGAGCAGCATTGTTGACGCTGGTGGACAGCCGCTGGCGGACGGCAGTGCGGCTCGCTTTTGACGCATATTCACGCTCAGAAATGTAAATGGCAAAACGCGATTACTACGAAGTTCTTGGCGTAAACCGGGATGCGTCCGATGAGGAACTGAAGAAGGCCTACCGTCGGCTGGCGATGAAGCATCATCCGGATCGCAACCCCGACAGCAACACCGCCGAGGATAAATTCAAGGAAGCCAAAGAGGCTTACGAGGTCCTCGCCGACCCTGACAAGCGTGCTGCCTACGACCAATTCGGTCACGCCGGCGTCGATCAGGCGGCGGGAATGGGCGCGGGCGCCGGTGCCGCCGGCTTCGGTGGCTTTGCCGACGCCTTCGGCGACATTTTTGGGGACATTTTCGGCGGTGGTGGCGGGCGCAGCCGCTCAAACGTCTACCGCGGCGCCGACCTGCGCTACAACCTGGAAGTAACTCTGGAGGATGCCGCGCGCGGCACCGAGACGAGGATTCGCATACCGACGATGGAAGAGTGCGAAACCTGCCATGGATCGGGCGCCAAGCCGGGGACCGAACCGGTGTCCTGTCCGACCTGTCACGGTCATGGCCAGGTGCGAATGACGCAAGGGTTCTTTTCGATCGCCCAGACTTGCCCGAAATGTCACGGCAGCGGCAAGGTGGTGCAGAATCCGTGCACGACCTGCTCAGGCAACGGTCGCCTCAAACGCCAGAAAACACTGTCGGTGAAGATTCCGCCCGGCGTTGACGAAGGCGATCGTATTCGCCTCTCGGGAGAAGGTGAGGCTGGTGTCAACGGCGGACCGTCCGGTGACTTGTACGTGGTGATACATGTTCGCCCGCACGACGTATTCACGCGCGACGGCAACAACCTGCATTGCGAGATGCCGGTCAGTTTCACCAAGGCCGCACTCGGCGGAGAAATCGAGATCCCGACCCTGGATGGCTACGCAAAAATCAGGATTCCGGCCGAGACCCAGTCAGGCAAAGTATTCCGCTTGCGCGGCAAGGGCATCAAGGGTGTGCGCAGTTCCAGCTACGGTGACCTGCTGTGTCACGTCGTTGTGGAAACGCCGGTCAAGCTGACCGCGCGCCAGAAGGAACTGCTTGCCGAACTCGAAGAGATCAACCAGAGCAACTCCTCGCGCCACAATCCACGCGCCAAGTCGTGGATGGATAAGGTCAAGGATTTCTTCGAAGCCTGATTCGTGCGAGGACAACTTGCGCCGGCCATCGACCGCGCTGCAGATCTGATCGCCGGATGCGTCAGCTGCGGCGCCAGGTGGTGCCGCCGGGTCCGTCCTCGAGCGTCACGCCCTGTTCGAGCAGTTCATCACGAATACGGTCCGCCTGCGCGAAGTCTTTCGACTTGCGGGCCGCGTTTCGCGCCGCAATCAGTTTTTCGATTTCCTCGCCGGTTACACCGGCGCCACTGCCCGCCTGCAAGAATTCCTCCGGATTGCGTTCCAGCAGTCCGAGAACCGCGGCAAGTGATCGCAGCAGCCGCGCGTGCTCGAGTGAATGTGAGCGGTTCACCTCATTGGCCAGTTCGAACAAAACCGAGACGGCTTCCGGCGTATTGAAATCGTCGTCCATCGCCTCGGCAAATCGCCTGGCAGTGGCATCTCCATAGTCGATACTGTCCAAAGGTGCGGCGTCGATTCCCTTCAGTGCGGTATACAGGCGCGTCAAAGCCTGCCGCGCATCATCGAGGTGCTGATCCGAGTAGTTCAACGGACTGCGGTAATGCGCACGCAAAATGAAGAAGCGCACCACTTCGGGATCGTACTTTTCCAGTATCTCGCGCACAGTGAAGAAGTTGCCGAGCGACTTCGACATTTTTTCACTGTCAACGCGGACGAAACCATTGTGCATCCAGTAATTAACGAACGTGTGGCCGTGGGCGCCTTCGGATTGGGCGATCTCGTTCTCGTGATGCGGAAATTGCAGATCCTGCCCGCCACCATGGATGTCGAAATGCGAACTGAGGTAGTGCTCACTCATCGCCGAGCACTCGATATGCCAGCCGGGACGCCCCTTGCCCCACGGTGAGTCCCACGACGGCTCACCGGGTTTGGCCGCTTTCCACAGCACAAAGTCCAGCGCATCGCGCTTGTTGTGATCAATGTCGACGCGCTCGCCGGCGCGCAGCTGCTCGAGCGATTTTCCCGACAACTTGCCGTAATCCTTGAACTTGCGTACCGCGTAATAGACGTCACCGTTGTCGGCGCGGTAGGCGAGCCCCTTATCGACCAGACTCGCGATGAGGCTGAGCATCTGCGGAATTGTTTGCGTCGCACGCGGCTCAACATCGGGTTTGCCGACCCCGAGCGCCTCGGCGTCCTCATTCATGGCATCGATGAATCGCGCCGTCAGCTGCTCGACCGGCTCCCCGTTTTCGTTGGCGCGGTTGATGATCTTGTCATCGATATCGGTGATATTGCGTACATACCTGACTTTGTAGCCACGGCTGACAAGCCACTGTCTGACCATGTCGAAGACCACCAGTACCCGCGCATGGCCCAAATGGCAAAAGTCGTATACCGTCATGCCACACACGTACATGCCCACCTCGCCAGGCTTGATCGGGACGAATTGTTGCTTGCAGCGAGTCAGAGAGTTGTAAATAGTCAGCATATGGCAGGATGGATATGGGTGACCTGGCCCCGGAAACAGGCTCTACGGCCCGGCACGACGGAAAAGTCTGGATTGGGGGTTAAACACCCATTTATTAGATTTGTCGCCAGCAGGCTCTTGTTGGTAGAATCTGCCCTTATTTACAATAACCTAGCGGTCTTATTTCACGCAAAGTATAGCAGATGAGCAAATATTACACTCGCCTCGCCGTAGTCTCTGCCCTGCTCTTCGCCATGTCGTCACCCGTTTGGGCCGACGATTACGATGATGCGGCCCGGTTACTCAAGCAGGGCAGGACCGCAGCTGCACTCAAGAAAGTCGATGCAGCCATCGCTTCCAACAAGGACGACCCACGGGCACGTTTCCTCAAAGGCCTCATCCTCACCGAGCGAAACGACACCGCGGCGGCCATAGAGGTGTTCACGTCCCTCACCCGCGACTTTCCGGAGTTACCTGAACCCTACAACAATCTTGCGGTTCTGTACGCAGCGCAGGGGCAATACGATCAGGCGCGCGCATCACTCGAGATGGCGATCCGTACCCACCCGAGTTACGCCGTTGCGCACGAGAATCTCGGCGATGTCTACGCCAAAATGGCAAGCGAAGCCTACGACAAGGCACTGAGCCTGGACCGTAGCAACCAGACGGCGCAAACCAAGCTGTCCTTGATACGCGAATTGTTTGTTGGCTCAGGATCGCTGGCACAAGTGGAGCCGGCTGCTGCGTCCCAGCAAAGTGCACCGGTACAGTCCAAACCAGCGCCGCAACCGGCGCAAACCAAACCAGCGCCGAAACCGGCAGCAACTGCTGCAGTGAGCACGCCGAAGCCGGCGCAAACGGCTGCCACACCCGCTGCATCCGCGAAGCAGGAATCGGCAGTGGTGACGGCAGTCTCGAATTGGGCACAGGCGTGGTCAGAACAGGATGTCACGGCCTACCTGTCGCATTACGCACCGAACTTCGACCCGCCTGGTGAGTTGAGCCGCAACGATTGGGAACAGCAGCGTCGCAGCCGGTTAAGCAAGCCCAAACTCATAGAGGTAAAAGTTTCCGAACCGAAAGTCTCGTTCAACGGCGCTGGCAGTGCGGTCGTCAGATTCCGCCAGCACTATAAGTCCGATACCATCGATTCTACTGGCTACAAAACGCTGACAATGACCAAGTCGGACCAGGGCTGGCTGATTGTCAGGGAACAGTTCGAGAATTGATGAGACATTATCCGGCCACACATTTCGCCCGCGCTGAGGCTGGCTCACGCCAGACCCTGATGCAGGCGATATTCGCCATGGTCCTGGCCGGCTCATCCTACGTGTGGGCGGTCGACTTTCTGTTGCCCAGTCCGGCAACAACAATCACCACCATCAAACGCCACCTTTCCGCGCCTGAGGAAATGCTCGTCAAGGCACTCTTCGAAGTCAGTGAAAACCGCATTGGGTCGGCGCTCGATCAGATTGAATCGCTGCTTTCGGTGAGCCCGAACTTCCGCCTTGCCCAGCTCGTAAAAGGTGACTTGCTGCTGGCGCGCAGCCGGCCGATTGATACCGTTGGTGCCGGCGTACCGAGCGCAAACAATGCGACCGATCTGCGTGCCGAGGCAAAAGCACGTCTGGCCCGCTACGCGTTTCAGCCGCGTGCCGATCTCACGCCGCAATATGTGCTGGAACTGCCTGCGTCACAGAAGTACGCGCTCGTGCTCGACTCGTCGAAGTCAACCCTGTTCGTTTTCGAAAACAAGGATGACGGCCTGCACTATGTCGCCGACTACTACATGTCGGTCGGGAAAAACGGCACCGACAAGAAGCGCGAGGGCGACAAGCGCACCCCGCTCGGCGTGTACCACATCACCAGCAAGCTCACGCCCGACAAGCTGACCGATTTCTACGGCACGGGTGCCTTCCCGATCAACTATCCAAATGAATGGGACCGGCTTCGCGAACGCGACGGTTACGGCATCTGGCTGCACGGCACACCATTTGACACTTACAGCCGCCCGCCGCGCGCCAGTGACGGCTGCGTCGTGCTGTCAAACGAGGATATGGACGCGCTTGATCAATACGTCGTGCCCGGATCAACGCCGGTGATCATTGCCGAAAGTATCGAATGGGGCGATCCCGAACAAACCAACGAAGTACGCCGGGCGCTTTCTGCTTCAGTGGAACAATGGCGGCGCGATTGGGAAAGCCGCGACACCGAGGTGTATTTACAACACTACTCGGGTCGCTTCTCCGCCAACGGCACTGGTCTGGACAAATGGTCAGTCAGAAAACGCCGCGTCAATGCACAGAAAGAGTGGATTGAAGTCGGCATTTCGGACCTTTCGATGATTCTCTATCCCGGTGATGCTTCGCTGGCAGTAGTGAGCTTCAAACAGGATTACGCGAGCAGCAATCTTGTCAACAGTATGCACAAACGCCAGTACTGGGTCAGAGAAGGCGATCGCTGGAAGATTCTCTACGAAGGCGGCGCCTGAAGCCAACGACGCCAGGCGTCGTTGGCTGTCAATACAATTCGAATTCCCGGAGGGGCATGAATGAAACAACTTCTTCTCGGGTTGTGGGCCATCGCTTTTTGCGTAAGCGCCCAGGCAGCCAACCCGCAAGTCGAGCTGCAGACCAACAAGGGCACTATTGTCATTGAACTGTATCCGGACAAGGCGCCGGCAACGGTAGAGAACTTCCTGCGCTACGTTAAGGACGGCTACTACAATGGCACCATATTCCACCGTGTCATACCGAAATTCATGATTCAGGGCGGCGGCTACGACCAGGCGTACCAGAAAAAACAGACCGACCAGCCGGTCAAAAACGAAGCAGACAACGGATTGCAGAACAGCATCGGCACCGTTGCCATGGCACGCACCAACGACCCGCATTCGGCGACATCCCAGTTCTTCATCAATGTCGCCGACAACGCCTTCCTGAATTTCCGCGCGCCAACCACACGCGGCTATGGCTACACGGTGTTCGGTAAAGTCATCAAGGGCATGGGTGTAGTCAACGGAATTGCCAACGCGCCGACCGGCCGTGCCGGTCCGTTCCGCAAGGACGTCCCGGCCGAGATGGTGACGATCGAGCAGGCAAAGCTGATTGAGCAGGTAAAACCAACGGAAAAAGCGAAATGAGCACACAAGTCAAACTCAGTACATCGAGCGGCGACATCGTTCTTGAACTCGACGAGGAGAAAGCCCCGGCAACAGTCGCGAATTTTCTCGAATACGTCAACGACGGTTTCTACAACCGCACCGTTTTCCACCGCGTGATCAATGGATTCATGATCCAGGGTGGCGGATTCGAGCCCGGCATGAAACAAAAGCCGACTCGCGACCCGATCTCCAACGAAGCGGATAACGGTTTGAAGAACGACGCCTACACGATCGCGATGGCGCGCACTTCCGACGTCCACTCTGCGACAGCGCAATTCTTCATCAATGTGGCAAACAATGACTTTCTGAACTTCTCCGCGCCGACACCACAGGGCTTTGGCTACTGCGTATTCGGCAAGGTCGTCGAAGGCCAAGACGTGGTCGATAAAATCAAGGGTATGGAAACCGGGTCGTCAGGCTTTCACAGCGACGTGCCGGTTGAGGATGTCGTCATCGAGCGCGCTGAGCGCGTCTGAGTGAAGAGGAATTGAGCAGGCTGCACCGACCGTGGCGCCAAGTTTCTTCATATCGGATCTTCATCTCGCTGCCGACCGGCCGCAAAGTACCGAAACGCTACTAAATTTTCTCAGCTCAACCGCAACACAAGCTGAGCAGCTGTTCATTCTCGGGGATCTGTTCGAATATTGGGTCGGCGACGAAGCGCTCGATGAACCGATGCCGGCGCAGGTCGCCGCGGCATTGCATGAACTCGGCGCGCGCGGAACATCGGTCTGCTTCATGCACGGCAACCGCGATTTTCTCGTCGGCGAGCGATTCGCTCACGCAGCGAGATTGCGCCTGCTACCCGATCCTTTCATGGTTACGCTGTACGGGACGCCAACTTTGCTGATGCACGGCGATACCATGTGCACCGGTGACACCGAGTATCTGGCGTTTCGTAAAATGGTGAGGAACCCGGCGTGGCAAGCAGAATTCCTCGCCAAGCCGATGGCAGAGCGGATTCAACTCGCCCAGGCGGCGCGGACCCAAAGTGAGCAATCGAAACAAGTAAAGTCAATGGACATCATGGACGTCGCGACTGATGCCGTTGAATCGGTACTGCACCAGTACAACTATCCACGTCTGATACACGGCCACACACACCGGCCGGCAACGCATTATCACAACGTCGACGGCCATCAATGCGAGCGCATCGTACTCGCCGACTGGTATGCCAACGGCTCCTACCTGGAATGCGACGACACTGGCTGTCGTGCCGTGACGATCGAGTAACCGCTCACGGAAAGGGCTCTGCCTCCTTAAAGACTAGATTGTAAAAACACCGAATGCAAACTAGGGCACACTCAATTTTAGCGGCAATGTTACTACTGACTTGGCTTTTCAATTGCGCGTGGCTATTCCCAATGCCCTGG
>JBFKXV010000047.1:0-10232 GCA_041637935.1 Burkholderiales bacterium
GAAAAAAACCGGTCAGAAATGCTAATGGCCCAAACGAGAGTGCTGCACCCGCGGCAATAGTCAGGTCTCGACGTTCACCCCGCGCCAGAACGCAACATAACCCTCGATGTTCTTCGCCGCTTCTTTTGCTTCCGGGTAGTACCAGGCAGCGTCCGCGTTGACTTGCCCATCGACTACGATGTCGTAGTAACTTGCGGTTCCCTTCCAACCGCACACAGTGTGTTTCTCGCTCTCGCGCAGGAACTCGCGCCGCACCGTGTCCGGCGGAAAATAAACGTTGTTTTCGACAATTTCGAAGGCATCGCTTTCAGCGATTACCTGGCCATTAAAAATCGCGCGTGGCATATGTCTCGTTTCTCCTTTCAGGCCATTTGCCTGGTAGCAACAGCCGGCTTCGTAGGCCGATGAAGTTCAATGTCAATGGTAGCGACAAGTACGGACTGACGCGACGCATTGTGGTGCCCGGCTTTCCCGGCACTGTGGCTATAATCACTGGTCACTGCCGGTTGAAGTTCCACGGCATATTAACTCGTGCGACGGCTTCACGCTGAGGAGTCGACATGGAACATGAACTGGAATTCATTGAAAGGCGCATGTACGAGGATATGCATGCGGCGGCTGACGACGAACTTCGGGCGCGGCTGAAACTGGGTGGTTTCCATGTTGGATCTGCCTTCGCGTCTGTCGCTGGTGCATTGCCAGCGTCAGCCATTGTGATGAACATCACGTACGGACTCGGCCTGGAGCAGCAGGCAACGCTCGAGCAGGTTACCGAAATTATCGAGCATTATGCCTCCGCGGGCGCACAACGTTACTTCATACAACTGCATCCACAGGCGCGCCCGGAACAACTGCCGGATTGGCTCGCAAAGCGCAATCTGCTGCCAACACGTGGCTGGATGATGTTTGACCGCGGGCGCGAAGTGCCTGTCTCAGGATCAACATCGTTGAAGATCCGTGAGGCAACGCCGCGGGACGGGCCGGCGTTCGGACGCATTGTGAGTGATGCCTTTGACCTCGGAGAAGTTTCGGTTCCGTGGCTGGCGCGCCTGGTCGGGCGCCGCGGCTGGCATGTCTACATGAGCTACGAAGCCGATGAACCAGCTGGTACCGGAGCAATATACGTCGAGGACGATCTCGCTTATTTCACATTCGGCGCGACTGCCCCAGCCTATCGCGGCCGTGGTGGTCAGAGCGCGTTGTTGCGCGAGAGGATTGGCGTTGCGCTCGATCTTGGCTGCCGGGTCCTCGCTACCTGCACGGGCGAAGAAGTTCCCGGCGACCCGCAGCACTCCTACAACAACATTCTGAAAGCGGGCTTTAAAGAAAGCTACGTTCGCCGAAACTTTGCATTTCCCAGACGTGGCTAACAGCGCCGGTTCTCGTGTCACGGCATTAATCCATGGCAGCGATTACCGGTCCGTGCTGCTCATTGATCGGTTACCAAAAGTTCAGCAAAGCGCGGGTAGGTTTCGGCAATTTCGGAGCGTATGGGGCCGCGAATCCTTGCCAGTATTGCTTTATCAGGCCCTGGCGTTTCAGGAACAACGGCGGGGCAGTCGAATGTGAACCCGGTGTTGTCGCGGATTTCCTCAACGGTATGTCCCGGGTGGACACTGGCGAGGCGGAAGCGGCGCCGGTTGCGGTCGAAATAAAACAATCCGAGTCCGGTGACCATGGCGAACGGGCCGCCCGGGCGGTGCACGCCGTCACTGGCGCCCGGTGCGCTCACGAAGTCGACTTGTGACACCATCACGCGCCGCGTGTGTTCTTCGCGAAACAGGATCACGCGCGGGATCAGGAAGTACAGGTACGCCGAACCGAACGAGCCTGGCCAGCGCACGTTGCCGCGCGGGTAACCGCCGACCCCGACGAGATTGATATTTCCCTGTCCATCTATTTGTCCGCCGCCTAGAAAAAACGCGTCGATGCGGCCTTGCGCCGCAAGGTCGAATAACTCGACACCGCCGTTGGTGAAAAAATTGTTACGGCGCGACCCGAGGACCGATACGCGCATCTCATCTTCCGAAAGTGAGCGCGCCAGCAGCGCTCCGGATCCTGGAATCGGTGAAGACGCCCCCACTGCCACGTGGCGGCAGCCGCGCAGCAGGCGAGCGATGACGGTGACCAGCAACTCGGTGCGGGAAAACGCACTCATGCCGGCACTAGATCTCGTTTCAGCCACTCCGCGATGAACTGTTTGAATCCATCCGCGGTGCGGGCGAGCATGGCGTAACGTGACAGCGTGGTTTCATCGTCGGGGTAGATATCGCCAAGCGCGAGCGGCCACGTACCCTGTTTCGCGACGGCGATTGCTGACACATAGATCGCGGGCAGTACCGCACCGGCGCGCGCGTCGTCGTCGAGCAGATTTACATCGGTTGTTTGTTCCACTGTGACCAGCGTTGCACGTGACGCGTGTGCCATCGTCATGAGCTCGCGTTGGCGGCCGACGAAGACGTTTCCGAAGCGGTCGGCCAGAGGCGCGTGAAACAGGCTCACGTCCGGCCGTATTGCCGGAAGAACCGCAATCGGGTCGTTCTCCGCGAACGGATTATTGATCACTTTCCAGTCGCTGCGATGCTTCATCAGATCCGATCCTATCAACCCGCGCAGGGGAATGAACGGGATCCCTTTCTCCGCTGCTTGCAGTGCGGCGTAAATGGCCGGACAGGTCGCATCGCGCATTGCCAGTTTGCCGTCGCGAATCGCGTCGGCGAAGCGCGGGCCGCCACCAAATTCGCCGAGCGTGATCGCCGACGTCTCCAGTGTGCGTACCGCGCCGCTGCCAATCAGGATATCGGCCTGAATCCCGCCGGTCGGCACGCACACCAGATGTAGCCCGTGCACGCCGCGGCGCACCAACTCGCGCGTGGCCTGCATTGCCACACCGCATGAGTCTTTTGGTATGGCGAGCTTGGCACCGTCGAATATGCCGTCAGTCAATTCGGCAAGCGGTACGAACAATCCTCCAGTCATCGCTTCATCTCCTTTGTCGCACCCGGCTTCGGAATACCCTTCGCTAGTGTAGTGCTTCACTAGCGGACCTTGTTGTGGGGATCGCGGCAGATTGACCCGCTATGCCTCGGCCTGACGCGTACGCCAACCACGCTATCGCCGGCGCTATAACCCGGCGCCTCAACAGTTCGATTATCGAACGCAACCTGGGGCAAGTCTATGCACAGGTTTGCCTGAAAACGCTGCGTTTCATATTTTCTGGTGATCTGTCCCGCGCCCGCCTTATAATCGGCCCTGTCTGGACGGTGCGTTCTACGCAGCCGTCATGTTGGCCGCAACTCAAAAGGAGACGTGAAGAATGGATACGGCAAAGTTCATGGAGTCTCTGCAGACGACGCTTGGCGCCGAACTGCCTTCGATAATCGGAGCCATTGCACTACTCATCGTTGGCTGGTTTCTCGCGGTCGTGGTGCGTGCCGGTGTGCGCAGGCTGTTATCGGCCCTGAGAGTCAATGAACGCATCGGAGAAACGACTGACGAAAAAATGGATGTCGAGAAAGGCGTTGCTGTAGGCGCCTTCTGGCTGATCATCCTGATCACGTTGGTTGGCGTTTTCAACACGCTGAGTCTCGAGTTGGTGTCCGACCCGTTCAACCAGCTGTTGTCACAGGTGATCGGTTATCTGCCGCGGTTGCTGGCCGGAGCGCTGTTGCTGATCCTGGCGTGGTTACTGGCTACGTTGCTGCGTGCATTGAGCGCGAAGGCGCTGGCAGCAACCAAGTGGGATGAGAAACTAGCCGAGGAAGCAGGTACCAAGCCGATGAGCAAGAGTGTCGGCAATGTGCTGTTCTGGCTGACGTTTCTGTTGTTCGTGCCGGCTATCCTTGGCGCTTTCGATCTGCAGGGATTGCTCGAACCGGTGCAAGGGATGATCGACGAGGCGCTGGCCATGATTCCGAACATCGTGGCGGCGGTCGCGATCGGCTTTGTCGGCTGGCTGGTTGCCAAAGTGCTGCGTGGACTGGTGAGCAATTTGTTGGCGGCGGTCGGCGTCGATAAGCTTGGTGCCGATGTCGGACTCAGTAATCAGGTGCAGATCTCCCGGTTGGTTGGGATGATCGTATTCATTTTCGTCTTTATACCGGCCCTGATTGCCGCTCTCGATGCATTGCAGATCGAGTCAATCTCGGCACCGGCAACAGAAATGCTGTCGATGATTCTCGAAGCCATACCCAATCTCCTTGCCGCGGCGGTGATACTGGTCATTACGTGGTACGTGGCGAAGTTTGCTGCCGATATCGTCAGCCGCCTGCTGTCCGGGCTGGGTTTTGACACCGTGCCGAAGCGGCTCGGGTTCAGCTACGCCTTCAAGGCGCCGATCACGCCTTCCGGAATTATTGGCGGGTTGATCATCTTCTTTGCGATGTTGTTCGCTACGGTTGAGGCGGCGAACCGGCTCGGATTTTCACAAGTGCGTGATCTGGTCAGCACGTTTATCGAGTTCGGTGGTGATATCCTGCTCGGCGGTGTGATCTTTATCGTTGGTTACTGGCTTGCCAATCTGGCGTTCAAGGCAATTGCCCGGGCCAGCGGCAAGGACAGCAGCGGTCTCGGGCAAGTTGCCCGACTGGCGATTCTTGGTCTGGTCATCGCCATGGGTCTGCGCGCGATGGGTATCGCCGACGACATCGTCAACCTCGCATTCGGCCTGACACTGGGTGCAGTGGCGATTGCCTTCGCGTTGTCGTTCGGGCTCGGCGGGCGCGAAGCCGCCGGCAAGCAGATGGAACACTGGCTCGGCAAGCTGCGAAAGGGCGAGTAAGGCTGCACAAAAAAAGCCCCGCACTTGCGGGGCTTTTTTCCGGCCCGATCCATTGGCTTGTAATGTTGGAAAGTTCGAACGGCAGCGCAGTGGCGTACCGGTGCGTTTTCCAGGTTCGTAACGAGGCGCCTCCTGATCTTGCTTCGATCGAGAAATACACGCATCGAAACGTACTTGCATCAAGACATGTTTGAATCAAAACGCGTGGCGCGAGTTTGTTCCAAGACTTGATTTGTGACTGGAGACAACGTGGAACTGGTTGACAATCTGTGGCAGTTGGCGATCAACGCATTGCCTCGTGCGATCGGAGTGGTTCCCGACCTGATTCGGGTTCAGGAAACGCCTGCAGCAGGTGGAATCTTGCAAAGGATAACGCCGGACTGGTTCGAACTTACACTTTTCCAGGTCGGTGATATCGCCGTCACCGTCGGGGCGATCATTCGTTTCGTTCTAATCGTGGTCGCGGCCTGGTGGTTGTCAAAGATCGTGCAAGCGGCGATGAGCCGGGTTGCAGCGTTCCGGCCGAATTTCGGTCAGGCGGCACTGTATACCGTTAACCGGCTGATGCACTACGTCATATTGACGATCGGTTTTTTGGTTGCGCTTTCTTCCGTCGGTATCGACTTCAGCAAGCTGGCTTTGTTCGCGAGTGCGCTCGGCGTGGGCATTGGTTTCGGTCTGCAGAACTTGATCAGTAACTTCGTAGCTGGCCTGTTGCTGTTGTTCGAGAAGTCGCTCAAGATCGGCGACTACATCGAGCTTCAATCCGGCATTGTTGGCGCGGTGCGCGAGATTCGCATTCGCAGCACACTCATCACGACCAATGACAATGTTGACATCGTCGTCCCGAACTCGGAGTTCGTGAATGGCCATGTCATGAACTGGACCATGCGCGATGTGAACCGGCGCATTCACGTGCCGTTTGGCGTCGCCTACGGTTCGGACAAGGAACTCGTGCGCAAGGCAGTGCTGGAAGCGGCCGAAGCGACACCGCACACGCTGCTAGACGATGAAAAGCGGAAACCGCAGGTGTGGCTCACCGAATTTGGCGACAGCAGCGTGAACTTTGAGTTGATCGTCTGGCTGAACTCGGAGGCGGTCAAGCGCTACGGTGCGGTGAGAGCTGATTACTTGTGGGAAATCGACACGGCCCTGAAAAAGTACGATATCGAGATTCCGTTTCCGCAACGCGACCTGCACGTGCGAAGCTGGGCACCCGAGGCCCGGCCACCGGGCGCCCCTACCGCTTAGCGTTGCTCACAAAGAGCCTGTCGCGGTCGGCAGTCCTGGCCGGACCGGCTATGCGCCGCGACGCGACATCGGGGGCTGGCAGATGGTCGCGCATGCCCTCACCGGTTTGCCATTAGTAGTTGAACGTCAATGTCAGCCACAGCTTTGTGACATCGACTTGGCCGGAACCCGCGTCGCCGGCCCGATAGTCGGCATATTCGAGTTTGCTCTCGAATTTGTCGAAAAACGCGTAGGCGATACCCACATCGAACTCCTCACCGAAATCGACACCGCCAACGTCCGATCTGAACGTATGAAATGCCGCCAGAATCTTGACTCTGTCAATGTTTGCAACGCCGCTGACGTAGTGGTCGCGAATGCCCTGCGTCGGTGTGATCACGAATCGGTCAGCCCAGCCCTGGAAAGGATGTCGCGTGCCGAGCGGCATCTGAAAAGCATACCCACCGCCGTTGCTGCCCAGCGCCTGGTAATCCGCGCGTAGCAACAGGTTCGCAATCCTGGCGCCGCCGCCGAGATGCACGAAGTCAGCGTCGATTCGGGCGTCGCCGCCGGCGTAGTCGGTCTGCCGGGCGTACTCCGCTGTGTAGACGATCTGCCATTGGTCGCCAATTGCTTGTTTGCCGGCTGCACGAAGCCCCGTGATCTGATTGGACGTGTCGCTTGGCGGCGGACCTTGAAAGGCAGTAGCCGGAATCGCGTTTGGCTGATCCTGAAGATAGCCGTACCCGGTCAGCGCGTGATCCTGCGATAGCGCGTAGCGGGCATTGAGCAGGACGGTCGAGGTCTCGTGTTGCCGCGCCAGGCTGGTCTTCACGCGGGCCAGATACGCGGCGTAGAGCCGTGTGTTGGCTATGCTGTTGTTCTCCATGCTGACGCCGTTGAAAACCTGCATGACCTGGCGGAATCCGTTGTTGGCGACGAAGCGACCGTTATCCAACTGTATGCGCTGTCGCCCGCCGCGCAACCTTGTCTCCGGCAGACCTTCGAAATCCACGTACAGCTGATTGATGTCGCTGTCATCCGGATCCGGGATCACGGGGTACTGCGTTTTGCCATTCAGCCCGTCGTTGTAGTCGTTGTCAGCACGGCCAACGTTGATGAGTTCGGCTTTGCCGGACCAACCCCTCCAGGACGAAGTCTGCCATCCCGCCAGCGTGCGCAACGTGACGGCGTTGCCGGTCTGGCTGATATTTTCCTGATCGACTTGCTCGTAACGCAGGCGCATGCCGAGGATCGGCGACCCGGAAGTGAGGGCATACGCCAGTGATGTCTCTGTCTGCGATGACTCGGTTTGTGCATACGCCTCATTTAGTGGAGCGGTCACGTGCCAGGCGATCAGAATCGAGCAACACAGGCGGGCAACCGCCCGCAGCGGCGGCGCTTGTCGGCGCCGGTACGGTACTGCTCTCAGGGACATCATTGATCTCCGAGGGGGTCGAAAGGTTCGCGATTCTACACAAACTATCGGATGTAGATGCGCGGATTTCGAACAAATCTGCATTCGAACTCATCTGCACCGGGCTGTGGAAGTCCTTTTGCTGCTGTGCCGGCGTGTACATGGATTTGCAGCGTGGCCTCGGAAGCACACAGTCCCGCACATGCGGGCTATTTCTTTCCTGTGACTCAACAAGTGATTGACAGGCGCAACATGCCTGGCGCTAAATTCGGTCAGCAGAGGTGTATTTGTCGATGCAGGTTCGGCAAACAGCACCAAACATGAAATCAACGGCCAGGCGCCGGGAGTGATGTGGAAATGGCGAAACAAGACAACAATGCCGGTATTACCGTCGCCGACGCATTGCAGGCAGAGGATGCGCGCTACGAGGCACAAATTGATAACGATTTCGAGGCACTCGACAAGCTGATTGCCAAAGACCTCGTCTATATTCATTCCAGCACAGTGCAGGATACCAAGACGAGCTTCGTCGAGTCATTGCGCTCGGGAAAAGTCAACTACAAAAGCATGGAGCGCAGCAACACCAAAGTACGTATCTTCGGCAGCGTCGCCATCATTACCGGCAATGCCGTGTTCGAAGTGACTGCCCGAGGCCGGGAAATGACGCTCAACCTGTTGTTTCACTCTGTCTGGGCCAACCGTGAATCCGGTTTGCAATTCGTTTCCTGGCAGGCAACGCGGTTGCCGGAGTGAACCGCCGCGCCGGCATTCAAGCGTTATGAGTTCTGACAGCGCCATCGATTCACGTGACGCGCCGATAGCGCGGCAACGCTTCGCGCATCTGCCAACTGCGATCGAGGCATTGCCACGCCTGAGCGCGGAACTGGCTGGACCGCAGATACTGGTCAAACGTGATGACCAGACCGGTCTCGCCTGCGGTGGCAACAAAACGCGCAAACTCGAGTTTCTGGTCGCCGAGGCGCGCCAGCAAGGAGCGGCGACGCTCGTGACCGGTGGCGCCGTGCAATCGAATCACTGCAGGCAGACGGCAGCGGCCGCCGCCCGTTTCGGCATGGACTGCATTGTGGTCCTCAACGGCGACAAACCGCAGCGACCAAACGGCAACTTGTTGCTCGACCGCTTATTCGGCGCGGAGGTGGTTTTCGTCGAACAGCGCAGTGAGCGCGATCGTGTCTTGCAGGAGACGTTTGATGCCGCGGCACAGTCCGGCCGGCGCCCCTATCTGTTGCCATATGGCGGATCAAGCCCAACCGGAGCGCTGGGTTATGTCTACGCCATGCAGGAGTTCATGCAGCAAGACGTGCGCGCTGACTGGATCGTGTTCGGCACTTCCTCGGGCGGCACCCATGCCGGGCTGGTGCTCGGCCAACGCCTGTTTGGGTACACCGGCAAGGTGCTTGGCATCAGCATCGACGAGCCCGAAGACTGGCTCAAATCACATGTCTCGTCGCTGGCGACACAGACCTCGGAACGATTCGGCAGTCGTATCGAAATCACACCGGACGACATTTTGGCGAACGATGCCTACTGTAAAGCCGGTTACGGCGTTGTAACCCCGGCAGAGCGCGACGCGATTAGCCTGTTTGCGCGCACCGAAGGCCTGCTGCTCGACCCGGTCTATACCGGCCGCGCCGCAGCCGGAATGATCGACCTGCTGCGCAAGGGTTTTTTCGGCAAAGATGACACGGTGTTGTTCTGGCACACCGGGGGGCAGCCGGCATTGTTTGCCGAGCAGTACGGCGAAAACCTTCTCTGATGGGCCAGCCTTTGTAAACCCGCGCCCGAGCGCTGCCAGCGGTGATCAGGTGCACAGCGTAGTGTCGTTCAATCTGATCCGCCCGGTTCGGCGAGCAAACGGCGCAACGCGTCGACCCGCTGTGGTTCAGCGACTGCCTCGCCGGTCACCAGAAACGCGAAATTCTCGGCAAGCACTTCTTCAGCGTGGATGATGTAGCGCGTGTTGCGTCCGACCTGCTCGAGAAATCCTGCGACATCTTTAACGCGCAGCAAGACCGGGGCGCCGTTGCGCATTTTTGGCGATGGTGCTGGCCCGGCAGACGTTTCCTCGACCGCCAACAACCGCAACGTCCAGTAGTCATCCAGGCGCTCGCCGATCTCCGGATCGAACACCGCCGAGCGTGACAGCAGCACTGGAACTACCGTGACCGGTTGTCCGTCGATGGTGACATCGATAAAACTGTCATGGCGCGGTGCATCGGGGTTGGTGACCTGCAGCGGCGCAATTTCTGCCGGCAATTGCAGTTCGGGCCCGATGCGAAAGCCGACCAGCGCATACGCCTGTTTCCGGAAGCGCGCATCGTATCGTGACATGACGTGAAACAGTTCGTGCGCTAACAGGAAGTACAGGGTTTCATTGTCTTCTGCGAGGCTGCGCAACGGCAGCACGATGGCGTTGGCGCGCGTGTGCCCCTGGCCGACTTCCTCGTTGCCGGTCGTCTTGATCAACAAGACTGTCGGTGGCAGCGGCAGGTCGTATCCGGTGAGCGCACCCGCAAGCCGCGCCAATAACGGTGTCAATCGGCTTCGTTCGGTCTCGGTCCAGTCCAGCGTATTGCTGGCCATGTGCGCGAAATACTGCGATCGACTCACTGGCGACGTTGTTTTTAGTCGCAACATGCGGTCGAACTGGCTCATGCGTGAGGTGTACTCATCGTCTGCGGCCAGGATTTCACTGGCCGCCTGCCGCGACGCGAAAACAACAACCGAATCGGTGCCTAACGGTACCTTTGCCAGCCCGGTGACCGGCGCCGCACACAGCAGCGC
>JBFKXV010000048.1:0-10232 GCA_041637935.1 Burkholderiales bacterium
CGGCGTGAAATTGCTGGATCACACCAAGACAATTCTGCGCAGCATCGGCAAGGTGCTCAACGAGGTGCCGAACCGCATCAGCCTTGCCGGGCACACCGATGCCACGCAATACGCCTATGGCGAGCGTGCCTACAGTAACTGGGAGCTGTCTTCGGACCGGGCCAATGCTTCGCGTCGTGAATTAGTCGCCGGCGGACTGGAAGACGGCAAGGTCATCCGCGTCGTGGGTCTGGCGTCGTCGGTATTGTTCAACGCCAACGACCCCTACGATCCGGTCAACCGGCGTATCAGCATCGTCGTGTTGAACAAGAAAACCGAGCGCGCCATTCTCAATGAAGGGGTCCTTCCGCAGTCGAATGTCGGTGCTGACACGCCGGTGACGGCCGACACGCTGCAGTCCGGCACCGAACCGCAGCTACCCGGCTCACTCGCAATCGAGCCGATTCCGGAACCGAATACACTGGCTGGGGAGAACTGAGTGCTTGCCGCCAACCGGCCGATCGCAACACCAGGTCTGATTCCGCAATTTGTGATAGCGCAAGGAACTGGCGTGGTGATGGCGTGCGGCATTGCCATGCTCAGTGGCGTCGGACGCACCTCTTTGCTGCTGCTCGTACTGGTGGCGTCCCAGGCGATCGTTGCCGGGGTTAGCGCGCGTATGCTCGGAATGCCGGCTCGCTGGGTCGCGATCAATTTGGTATTTGCGCCGGCTCTAGTCGGCGCGCTTCAGCTCGATGTCAATCCGCTGGCGTACGCGACGGGTTTCCTGGCGTTGCTGGCGATTTTTGGCACCGCCACCTTTGTCACCCGCGTGCCACTGTTTCTGTCGGGCAAACGCGCGCTCGCCAGGCTCGAGCCATGGTTACCGCGCGAGCCCTTTTCAATGCTTGATCTCGGCGCCGGCACCGGCCGTGTACTGCGTTTCGTTGCCCGGCGACGCGGCAACGCTGTGCTAAACGGCGTAGAAATCGCGCCGCTGCCATTCGTGGTTGCGTGGCTGCGCGGCTTGTGGGGCAGATACCGGGTCTCGTTTGACAATTTCTGGAACTGTGACCTGTCTGGTTACGACGTCGTGTTTGCCTATCTTTCCCCGGCACCGATGGAGCGATTGTGGGACAAGGTACGCACCGAAATGCGCACTGGCAGCCTGTTCATCAGCAACAGTTTCGTGGTGCCCGGTGTTCCGCCAACCAGCGTCGTGCGTTACGGTCGTGCGCGCGGCGCGGTGCTATACATCTGGCGGCTGCCATGAGCGCGCCAGGTCATGGAGCACCAGGTCATATAGCACCAGGTCACACAGCCTTGCGGGCGTATCGCAATCTGCCCGACTGGAGCTGAACACCCCGATTCAGAACCATGACCACCGAAAACGTTGAAGCCTGGATCAGCAAGCTCTCGGCGGAATCGATTCCGGTGTTGCCGCAGAGTTTGCAACGGCTCGCGCAATTGCGCGCCAGAGCGGAATACATTCGCCCACGCGATATCTCGCAGGCGGTGTTGCACGATCCGATGTTGACGCTGTCGGTGCTGCGCTTGTTGCGGTTGCAGCGCACCGATCGGATGTTGACGGACATCACCACAGTCGAGCACGCGGTGATGATGATGGGGGTGGATCCGTTTTTTGAAGCCTTCTCTGATCTGCAGTCCATAGACCAGGTGTTGAACGGCGACGCGGTTGCCATGAATGGTCTGATGGCGGTTGTTGCGCGGGCGCGTCATGCCGCGTTGCATGCACGGGAGTGGGCGCGTCTGAGAAATGATATTGAGTCTGACGAAGTGATTATCGCCGCGCTGCTGCATGACCTGGCAGAAATGGTGCTCTGGTGTTTTGCACCGCGGCTGGCTGAGCAAATCGAGAACAGGTTGCTCGCCGATAGCGCGCTGCGCAGCACCGATGTGCAATTCGAGATCCTCGGTTTCCGTCTCAACGAACTGGAACTGGCGCTGGTCAAAAGCTGGGAGTTGCCGGCGTTACTGACGTCGCTGCTCGATGACTATCGCGTCGACCGCCCGCGGGCGCGCAATGTTATGTTGGCAGTTGAACTCGCTCGCCATGCAGCGCAGGGTTGGGAAAATCCGGCCGTAGCCGACGACCTGCGTGGCATCCAGCGGCTCATCGGCGGATCGTTACGCGAAGTGCGGCAGCGCATCTACGCAACCGCGCTCGAAGCGGTGCGCGATCACGACTGGTACGGTCAACAGGCACCCGCAGTATGGCTGCCTCCGTATCCGGTTGCGGTGGACGAGGAAGCGGAGACGCGTGCCGGTGCACAGTCCTCGCGCCTGGTGCTGGAGCATGCAAAGCGCGTTCTCGAATCCGATTTCGAGGACGGCTTTTGGAGTTCCGGAAGAACCTTGCGAATGGGTCCGGAAGGCAAAGTGCTGATGCATGGACTCATCGCGCTGACATTGCACGCCCTGTACAAAGGCGTGGCTTTCAGCCGTTGCGGCTACTTTGTAATTGACGCATCGGGTCAGGCGCGTGCTCAGTATCTCGGCGGCTCGGTGGCCAGTTCCAAACTTGCCGTCGCGCCATTGCCGGTTAACGACACGCTTTTGTCACTTTTCGGACGAGCAGGCGACAAGCCGGTCGCGTGGTGGCGCGGCCGCGACGATGCCACGCCGGTTCTTTCGCTGCCTGATGCGTGGCAGCGCTTCGTGACGTCCAACGGATTTTTGCTGGCGCGCATAACGACCCCGCATGGCCGTGGCCTGGTCTACGCCGACGGGCGCCGCGCCGTGACCGAGTCGCAGTTTGCAAATTTCCAGGTGCTCTGCAATCTGTTACAGGTGCGCCTCGGCGAGTCCTCTACAAAAACCTGAGCTGTCAGCCGCGGCCTTCCGTCACGCTGACAGAGAAAAGCGGCTCTGAACCCCGCTTGTTCGTCTGATCAAATCGCCGCCCCGCTTTCGATAATGCCATCCATGGGGAATCTCCATTTCTAAGCTAAGCGATGGCTGAAGAAAGCGATCTCGAAAAAACCGAACCACCCTCACCTAAGCGGCTCGAGCAAGCCCGCGAGGAAGGGCAGGTTGCCCGGTCGCCGGAACTCGGGACCTTTGCCGTCATGGCGACCGGCGTTGCCGCCCTGTGGCTGCTCGGCGACCGCGTTGCTGAGGGCATGTGGTCGGTGATGCGTGCTGCCATGAGTTTTGATCGCGTCGCTGCATTCGGCGATCGCTCGCCAATAGAGCGGCTTGGCGAACAGGGTGTGGCGGCGCTGCAGGTTCTATGGCCGGTGCTGGGCGTACTGGCAATCTCGGCAGTCATTGGTGCGCTTTTGATGAACGGCTGGTTGTTCACTTTCAAGGCGCTCGAGCCGAAGTTGTCGCGGCTTAACCCGCTAAAAGGGTTTCAGCGCATGTTCTCCTTGCCGTCGCTGGTTGAACTGGGCAAGGCGATTGCCAAGGCGACGCTGATTGGCGGGCTCGCCGCGCTGGCGCTGTACATCCATGCCGATGCCTTTCTCGGACTGGCATCGGAGCCGTCAGGCGCGGCACTCGGGCATGCCGTTCGACTGTTGGCCGTGGTGGTTGCCACCGTCGTGATCGGGCTGGCCGTGATCGCCACCATCGATGTGCCTTACCAGATCTGGAATCACCGGCGCAAGCTGCGCATGACCAAAGACGAAGTCAAACGCGAACGTAAGGAGCAGGAGGGTGACCCGCTGCTGAAATCGCGTATTCGCAGTCTGCAGCGTGAAGCGGCACGCAAACGCATGATGGGCGAAGTTCCGAAAGCCGATGTGGTCGTCACCAACCCGGTTCATTACGCCGTTGCGCTGTCCTATCAGGAAGGCCGTCAGACGGCGCCGAAGGTGGTTGCCAAAGGTTCACGCCTGATCGCGGCGCGCATCCGTGAAATTGCCACCGAGCACCGTGTTCCGGTCGTTGAAGCGCCGCCACTGGCGCGCGCGCTGTTCCACCACACCGAAATTGGCGACGAGATTCCGGAAACGCTCTACACCGCGGTAGCCGAAGTGCTCGCCTACGTATTCCAGTTGCGGCGCTTCGACGCGGTTGGCGGCCGGGTGCCGCAAATTCCCGAAGAATTGTCCGTACCTCCCGAACTTGATCCCGGAGCGAAACCGCAATGAGTAATGCCATGACATTGCTACAACCCGGTACGCGCTCCGGCCTTGCAGCGCTGGCCGGGCCGGTCATGATCGTCGCCATATTGTCGATGATGATTCTGCCGCTGCCGCCGATTCTTCTCGACCTTTTGTTCACCTTCAATATCGCCATGGCAATCATGGTGCTGTTGAACTCGGTGTACACCATCAGACCGCTCGAGTTTGCGATTTTCCCGACGGTGTTGCTGGTCACTACGTTGATGCGCTTGTCATTGAACGTGGCTTCGACGCGCATCGTCCTGATGCAAGGTCACACCGGCCCTGACGCGGCGGGGAAAGTGATCGAGGCGTTTGGCCATTTTCTGGTCGGCGGCAATTACGCCGTTGGTCTGGTGGTTTTCGTGATTCTCGTGGTGATCAATTTCGTCGTCATCACCAAGGGTGCCGGACGCATTGCTGAAGTGGCGGCACGTTTCACCCTCGATGCCATGCCCGGCAAGCAGATGGCAATCGATGCCGACCTGAACTCGGGGTTGATCGGCGAGGACGAGGCACGGGAACGCCGCGCGGCGATTTCGCAGGAAGCCGATTTCTACGGTGCGATGGACGGTGCCAGCAAATTCGTGCGCGGCGACGCGATTGCCGGCATCCTCATTTTGCTGATCAACATTATTGGCGGACTGGTGGTCGGCGTTGCCCAGCACGATATGAGTTTTTCAGATGCCGGGCGAGCATATGTGCTGCTCACCATCGGCGACGGCCTGGTCGCGGCAATTCCGGCACTGATCATTTCCACTGCCGCCGGTATCGTGGTCAGCCGTGTTGGCAGCGATGAAGACGTCGGCCAGCAATTCTTCGGGCAGCTCATCCGCAAGCCCAAGGCACTGGCGCTGACCGCCGTGATTCTTGCCTGCATTGGTCTGGTTCCGGGCATGCCCCACACCGCGTTCCTGATGCTGGCGATCCTGTTGGGGAGCGCGTCGTATCTTATGCGCGAGCGAGGGGCCACCGGCGAGCAACTGGAAACGCCGGCAGCGGCACAGCCGGAAGAAAAAGCCACCGAGACGCAAGATGCGACGTGGGAAGACGTGCAGCCGGTGGACACGCTGGGACTCGAAGTTGGTTATCGGTTGATTCCGCTGGTCGATCAGGCGCAAAACGGAGAACTGCTGCGCCGGATCAAGGGCATCCGGCGCAAGTTCGCCACCGACGTCGGCTTTCTGCCACCGGCAGTTCATATCCGTGACAACCTGGAACTCAAACCAACCGCTTATCGCATTTCGCTCAAGGGTGTGGAAATCGGCAGTGGCGAATCAATGCCGGGAAGTTTTCTGGCGATCAATCCGGGGCGCGTCACCGCGACTTTGCCCGGCACGGCAACCACAGAGCCGGCGTTTGGCCTTCCGGCAATATGGATCGACGAAGCGATGCGCGACCAGGCGCAAACACAGGGCTATACAGTTGTCGATGCGGCGACGGTCATCGCCACCCACCTGAACCACTTGATACAGACGCACGCCGCGGAGTTGTTGGGCCGCAGTGAAGTGCAGAACCTTTTGGAACGCATGCAAAAGGATTCCGCCAAGCTGATCGAGGACCTGATCCCGAAAGTCATTCCGGTCGGTGTGCTGCAACGGGTATTGCAATCGCTGCTCGAAGAGGGCGTGCACATCCGCGATATGCGTACCATTCTCGAGTCGATCGCGGAGCACGCCACGCACACGCAGGACCCGCAGGAACTCACCGCGCAGGTGCGCATCGCACTCGGGCGCGCTATTGCGCAGAGTGTTACTTCGAGTGGTTCCGAATTGCAGGTGATTGCGCTCGGAACCGATCTCGAAAAACTGTTGATGCAGGCGCTTGCCAGCGGCTCCCCGGGTGCTCCCGGAATCGAGCCCGGCATCGCCGATGCCATCACCACGGAAGCCGCCAGCGCCGTGGCGCGCATGGAGAACCTTGGTGCGACTCCGGTATTGCTGACCATTCCGCAATTGCGTGCGCCCTTGTCGCGTTTCCTGCGCCGCAGCATCCCGCACCTGAAAGTGGTCGCCCATACCGAAATCCCGGACAACCGAAAGATTCGAATTACTGCCGTACTTGGAGGTAGGACATGAACATCCAGAAGTTCTTTGCGAAAAACTCGCGCGAGGTATTGCAGCAGGTCAAGCGCGCGCTCGGAGGCGATGCGGTCATCCTTTCGAACCGGCCGGTGTCAGGCGGTGTCGAGATGCTGGCGGTAGCACATCGCGAGGCGCAAGCACTGGTCACCGAGGACAGGCGGGCAGCCGAATCGGTTCACTTTCGCAACGCAGTGGGCAGCAGCGACAGGAAACCCGCTTCACGAGCTGGACAGACTTCGAACGGCGCACAGCGAATCCAACCGCGCGCGCATTCGTTTGCTGCCGGACGCCCCGGCGCTGAAACCGACTCAGTGGCGATGGCGCGCCAGGTCATCAGTGAAATCAAATCCATGCGCGGCGCGATCGAAAGCCAGTTGTTCGGCCTGGTGTGGTCGGATCTACACAAGCGTGACCCGGGGCGCGCCTATCTGCTGCGCGATTTGCTTGCCAGCGGATTCAGTCCGGCCCTGACGCGCAATTTGGTCGAACGGCTGCCGGAGGGCAGCGCCAGTGAGCTCAACCGCTGGGCCAAAAAGGCATTGGCGAAAAACCTCGGCGTTGCGATGGACGACGAGATTGTTACCAGGGGTGGCGTCTACGCGCTGACCGGGCCGACCGGCGTGGGTAAAACCACCACCACCGCCAAATTGGCGGCACGTTGTGTTGTGCGCCACGGCGCTGACAAGCTGGCCCTGCTGACCACCGACAGTTACCGCATTGGTGCGTTCGAACATCTCAAAATCTATGGCCGCATTCTCGGCGTATCGGTTCACGCTGCGCGCGACGAGCAGGAATTGAAGTCTGCATTGGTAAACCTGCGCGGCAAACACATTGTGCTGATCGACACGATTGGCATGAGCCAGCGTGACAAACAGGTAACGGAGCAGGTGGCCATGCTGGCTAATGCAGGGCCGGTACAACGGCTGCTGCTGCTCAACGCAACCTGTAACGGCGATACGCTGGAAGACGTCGTGCGTGTCTATGGCAGAGGTGACCTGGCTGGTTGCATTCTGACCAAGGCCGATGAAGCGCCGACCATCGGCGCGGCACTGGACGTCATCATCAGGCACAAAATGAAACTGCACTTTGTCGCCAACGGCCAACGCGTACCGGAGGATTTACACCCTGCCAGGAAGGAATATCTGGTCGACCGGGCGCTGCGCCGCGCAGACACCGAACTGACCACTGAAGAAGGCGCGCGAATGGCCGCACTGCTGGCCGGCACCCGCGCCGCCATCGCCTGTTGAAAAACGGCCTGTTGAGAATCGGCTTGTTGATAACGGGTTTATTGAGAAATGGTGTCTTGAGGAGATGGCGATGAAACTGTCAGGTGATCAGGCTACCGGTCTGCGCAGCCTGCTTGGGAAAGCCAGCGTGCGTGTCGCGCTGTTTGTATCGGGAGTGCGGCGCGCCGGCAAGACAACCGCCGTCGCAAATCTCGCGCTGGCAGGCGCGCAACGCGGCAAGAACGTGATGTTGATCGATGAGTCACGCAACTCGGCGAACACCGTCGCCCAGTGCTGTGGTGTCAGCGGCCGGTACGACTTGCTCGATGCGGTAACCGGCTCGCGCAGCATGGAAGAAGTGCTTGTTCACGGTCCTGATGGCGTGACGATCCTGCCGGTCGGGCGTGCTGTGAAGGCAGACGAGGAAGCCGTTTACTCGCGGCCGTGGGAACTTGCTCATACATTTGAGCGCCTCGCCGATCAACTCGACTGGCTGTTGATCGATGCGACGTCCGGATTCGACACGCGGTTGTTGCCGCTGGCGCTGTCGGCGAACGAAATCATTGTGGTCATGCCCGAGGATGGCAATGGTCTGACCGGCAGCTACGCCATGATGAAGTTGCTACGGCATGAATTCGAGATGTCGTGCTTCCGGGTTCTGGCGACACGTACGCGTAACCAGAACGCAGTGCAGACCAGGTTTGATCGATTGCGCCGGGTCGCGGCACGTCATCTCGGTGCGCGGGTTGATCTTCTCGGAAACGTGCCGTTCGACGGTACCGTGAAACGGGCATCGGCGCTGGCGCGGCCACTGATCAGTAGTTACCCCAACGCGTGCGCAACGCGTGCCTTTCGTGGCTGTGCCGAGAGCTTGCTCGACGCAGCTTCGACGGAAGCGCGCAGCGACCCTGCCGGTATTTTGCTGAAACGGCTATTTGACGGTAGCCAGGTTGATTTTGCTGCCGCAATCGCCTGAGTCGCGCGCCGGTTTATAGAGGAAGCGAGATGTACACCAGTACCGGAGAACGGGATCGCAACGGCTGGGTCGAGGAATACGCGCCGCTGGTCAGGCGCATTGCCCATTACATGATGGCGAGACTACCTGCCAGCGTCGAACTCGATGACATTGTCCAGGCCGGCATGATGGGTCTGCTCGATGCCATCTCGCGCTATGAGGAATCGCAGGGCGCACAGTTCGAAACGTATGCGGCACAGCGCATCCGCGGCGCGATACTCGATGAATTGCGCTCCGCCGACTGGCTGCCGCGCAGCGTGCGCAAAAACATGCGCCAGATCGAGGGCGCCGTGCACGCGTTGCAGCAGGCGCAGCAGCGCGCGCCGACCGAACAGGAGATCGCCGCGCAACTCGATGTGTCACTCGCCGAATACCAGAAGATGTTGCGCGAAGCGCGCGGTTATCAGTTGCTGCATTACGAGGATCTCTCCGAGAGCGGAGAGGACGGTTTCCTTGAGCGCCAGAAGGGTGTCTCCCACGCCAGTGCACTGGAAACATTGATCGATGAGGATATGCGCCAGCGGTTGATCGGGGCGATCGACGATTTGCCGGAGAGAGAAAAGCTGGTCATGGGCTTGTACTACGAACAGGAATTGAATCTGCGCGAAATCGGCGACGTGCTTGGCGTCAGTGAGTCGCGCGTGTGTCAATTACACACCCAGGCGGTGGCTCGGCTTCGCACCCGATTGCGCGAACCCGACTGAGACACTTATGCAACGCGGCGCTGAGTGTTACTGCGCCCGATGTGACGGCGCATGATGTTACGGCGCCGATGGCACGGCGCCAAACGTTACGGCGCCCAATGTCACGGCGCTAAACATTACTGTTCCGGACCGTATCCCACGCCTGCAATAGCACTCAATACAAGGCCCGCAACGGGCCCGGTGGAATTGTGTAGCCGCCTCCGAAAAGTGCTTGCCTGCGCGCGACGCTGATATTTGAGTTCACCGGTTTTTGATTTCACCGGTTCTAGACTTACCGGTTTTAGACGTACCGGTTCCAGACGACCGGTTCTGAACCTGCCGGTTCTGATCTCACTGCAGTCGTGCCAACTGCCTGCGTCCAACCTCCCCGGCGCCACCCCCAATCAGGTTAAAGCTTGGCTCCGGTGTGCCGAAAATAAGTTGACGGGGAGGATACTCGGGGACAGCGTCCGGGTGGCCTCCGAGGCCATCAGACAGCACGGAGAACAAGCTAAGTGAGCAGCCGGAACACGTTGTGGTACGCGTTTTACAAAGGCTGGTTCGCCGGCCGCGCCGGCCGCAGACGTCCGCAGGTGCATACCATGGTCGAACACTCCTATATGGTCGATGGTTATGAGATTGGCAGGAATACTTCACAAGGTCTGACCAACCGGGCGGCAAGTGCGGAATCCGGCGAGCCCGAGTCAGCCGTTGACGAGCAGGCTGAGGCGGCTGGCGAGGCGGCGGAATAGGCGTAATTGCTTATCCGGCCAATGCTCGCGGTACGCAAACGCAAGCCCGCGACAATTATCGGCGCTACCGTGGCTATAAATAACTGGGTCGATAAATAACCGGGTCGATAAATAACCGGGTCGATGTATTCCTGAGCCGATACTTCCCTGAACCGATTCTTCCCTGAACCGATTCGTCCCTGAATCGATACTTTCCTGCGGAACGTTGCTGCGATATGAAGTGGCGCGAATGCGCCGGATGCTGTTACTGGTCAGGCAGACCAGTGCGCGCCGCCGGCCTGGCTTTGGACCGGCCGCGTCGAGCCGTCGGCATGGTAGAGCGGTTCGGCGCCGACTGCGCTGTGCAAGGTATTGAGCGCATTA
>JBFKXV010000049.1:0-10010 GCA_041637935.1 Burkholderiales bacterium
GCGGTCCCGCTTCCTCACTGACGATTTCGTAAACGCCGGCCGGGCAATAGCGTTGCTCGGGCGCATCATATTGTGCAAGATTGATGGCGATTGGCGTGGACGCATCTTTCAGCTGCAGGTGACACACCTGGTTTTCTTCATGGTTGGTGTTGGAAATGAACACCGAGGAAAGACGATCAAACGTCAGTTTGCCGTCCGGCTTGGGGTACTCGATGCGTTGCGATTCGGATGCCTTGCGCAGTTGCTCGTGGTCGGCGTGGTGATGCATCGTCCACGGCGCCTTGCCGCGCAACACGTAGGTATCGAGCGCAGAGTACGCGACGCCACCCCACAATCCCCATCGGAAAGAAGGCCGGATGTTGCGCACCTGGTGCAGCTCATCCCACAGCCAGGTGCGGCTCAATCGCTCGCGGTAATCGGCAACTTCCCCGATTGTGTTGGATCCGGTCTTTGTAGATGACAAATGCTGGTACAACGATTCGGCGGCTGTCATTCCCGATTTCATGGCGGTGTGCGAGCCCTTGATCTTTGGCACGTTGAGAAACCCCGCCGTATCGCCGATCAGCAACCCGCCCGGAAAAGTGAGTTTCGGCAGCGACTGCAGGCCACCTTCACTGATTGCGCGCGCGCCGTACGATATGCGGCGACCATTGGCAAAGTAACCGCGTATGTCCGGATGCGTCTTGAAGCGCTGAAATTCATCGTAGGGCGAAAGATACGGATTGCGATAGTCCAGCCCGATGACGAAGCCGACCGAAATCTGATTGTTCTCCAGGTGATACAGAAACGAACCGCCGTAAGTCTCGCGGTCCAGTGGCCAGCCAATACTATGGATGACCAGTCCCGGGTGATGCCGCGATGGGTCGACTTCCCACAGTTCCTTGATGCCGATACCGTAGGTTTGCGGATCGGCATCCTTGCCCAGTTCAAACCGGTCGAACAGTGTCTTCGTCAGTGAACCACGGCAGCCCTCGGCAAAAACGGTCTGCCGAGCGTGAAGCTCGATGCCTTGCTGATAGTGCTCCGTGGGCTGACCATCCTTGCCAACGCCCATGTCTCCGGTGGCAATTCCTTTGACCGATCCGTCGTCGTGGTACAGCACTTCGGCAGCAGCAAAACCCGGATAGATTTCCACGCCGAGTGACTCAGCCTGCTCGCCAAGCCAGCGCACGACATTTCCCAGACTGACGATGTAATTGCCCTCGTTGTGCATCTGTGGCGGCGTGGGCAATCGGAACGAGCGTTTCCCGGTCAGAAAGAGAAAGCGGTCTTGCTGTACCGGTGTGTGTAAAGGCGCGTCGAGTTCTTGCCAGTTCGGGAATAACTCGTTGAGCGCGCGTGGTTCGATCACTGCGCCGGAGAGAATATGTGCACCGACCTCAGAGCCTTTTTCGACGACGCAAACAGATAACTCGGCATTATTATCTGCGCTCAGCTGTTTGAGCCGGATCGCGCACGCCAGGCCGGATGGCCCGGCACCGACGATCACCACGTCGTATTCCATCGATTCGCGCTCTGCCAATGTCTTCTCCTCTTGCTTGTTCGGCGTGCCTGCCAGGGAACCTCTGATTAATTCTCACGCGCTCAGAGTTTGCCACACGTTCACTGGCTAGGCGGGCGTCGCAGGCAATGTAGGCTACCTTGTCAAGGCGACCAACGACGCCAGTGAACGTGTGGCAATCTCCCGAGGGGCGCGTAATACAAGGCCTGTGGACTGCGTTGCGTCTTTTGGAAAGGTTACCTACATTCCCTGCAAGACGCGCCTTGCCACAGACCTTGTATGTACGCGCTGAGCACATGACAATTAGTCAGAGGTTCCCTAGAATGCGCCAGCGCAAAAAGCAATGATATAGCGTTTGAGGCCAGAATCTACGCCAGCCGCCCTGGTCAGATTCCGGCTTGTCTTTTGACTCGGATTATCACAACGGCACATGAATGAGCAACGAAAGCTGGTCCGCACCGATCGCATGAGCATGCGCTGGGGCGAAATGGACGCACTTGGTCACATGAACAACGTGTCCTACCTGCGTTATTTCGAGGAAGTCCGTATCGCCTGGTTCAAGAGCCTCGAACTCGAGTATACGGTCGGCTCGGAGGGCCCGATCCTGGGAACCATTACCTGCAAGTACCTGAAGCCGGCGATCTATCCGCTCGAATTGGAGATTACCTCGTACGTTGGAAATCCGGGCAATAGCAGCTTCTTCATGTGGCATGAACTCTACAATGCGAGCGACCCTGCCGAACGCTACGCTGAAGCTGAGGCCAAGCTGGTGTGGATCGACATCGGGGCCGGTCTTTCACGTCCAATGCCGGACTGGCTGAGAGAGACAATTCAGGGCTGAAACCGAAAGGTCTGTCCGCTCACACCGCGACTATCCGGGCCAAGCAGGTACAGATACAGTGGAACCAGCGCTTCCGGTTTGGCAAGCGTCTCGGCAACTTCTGCTGGATGCGTCTTGGTTCGTAATGGCGAGTTTACCGGCCCGGGTACAACCGTATTGATGCGAAGCCGATCGTCAGCGGACCATTCATCGGCCTGAATCCGGGCCAACGTCTCGAGACCGGCTTTGGACACGGCGTACCCGCCCCAGAACGCGGCCGCAGCCGAGGCATGCGTTTCCGAGGTGAACACCACCGACGCATCGGGCGCCTGACGTAACAGCCGGGCGCACGCCTGATTGATTGCGAACGGCGCAATCAGGTTGACGCGCAGCATGCGCTGCCATTCGTCGATTGTTTGCGTCTCCAATGGCGAGAGTTTCTCCAGATGTGACGCGCAGTGGACGATGCCGTCAAGCCGGCCCAACTGCGTTTCGATGAGCTTGGCCGCGTGAACGTATTCACGCCAGGTGGCGGTGCCAAGGTCAAGCGGCAGCGTTGCTGGCTCGGGCCATTGACTGGCGGTGATCTCGTCGTAGATCACATCGAGCAGAGCAACATCACGCCCGTTCAAAACGACGTTCGCGCCATGTTCGGCACAGGCACGCGCAACGGCGCGGCCGATGCCCCGCGATGCACCGGTCACCAGCACTACGCGCTTGGCAAGCAAGTTCTGCGGGGCTTCATAGCGGTTCGGGTCAGGCATATCGCTTCTATTGAAATGGCATCTATTGAAATTGCGTTTATTCAAATCGCATCTATTGAGATTTGAGTTTCTTGAAACCCGGGCTGATCAAACCCGGTTCAATTAAATCCGCCGTCAATGAGTTCTGGCTTCAACTGAATCCGGCGTTAACTCACGGAGACTGTGCCGCAATGAGGCGCGCGCACCGCAAGCCGCTGCGCACTGCGGATTCCAGGGTCGCAGGGTAGGGGCTTTCGGTGTAGTCGCCGGCAAGCAGCAAACCCGCGAGTGGGGTCTCGTTGGCAGGGCGGCGCAGGTTCGGTGCGCATGCAAAGGTGGCGCGTTTTTCGGCGATGACCTGGGACCATTCCGGCTCCGGTAGCGAGAATCTCTCGGCCAGCTGCCGATGAACCTGCTGCGCCAGTTTCTCCCTGTCGAGAGCCTGATGCGGCCCCGAAGCGCTGATGACCACGCCCATCATGCCGGGCTGATTGCACAGCACGCCGCGATCAAAAACCCATTGCACCAATCTGTTGCACATACCAATCATCGGTGCCGGTAAAACGACCGATTGCGGATATTGCAGGAAGACCGAGTAAATCGGCTGGTACTCAAACTGACGGACCAGTTCCAGCTGTGAGGCGAGTTGCGGAAGATGTCCTACGACCTGCGCCAGGCGATGTGGTGCCACAGCCACAATGACATCCGAAAACTGCTCGCTTGACGTTGCCGTGACGTCGAATACCTTGTCGCGAACCTGCAATGAGGTCACCGTCTCGCCGATCCGGACCTGACCACCCTGGCGCCGCACCAATTCGGCCGCGGGCTCGGGGAACAGCGCACTGAAGTCGACCTGCGGCAACAGCAGATCACTGGCTTCACGTGGCCCGGCAAGCGAATCGCGAAGCACGTTCAAGAACACTTGTGCATCGGCTTCATCCGGATTGGTGTTCAGCGCCGAGATGCACAGCGGGTGCCACAAATTCTCGATGATTGTTTGCGGCTGACGGTGCTGTTGCAGCAGCCCCGCTACCGTCGTGCCGGTCTCGCAGCGGAAGTCCGTCGAGCGCATGTGTCGCATAAAGCGGACCGCGGCCATTTTCTCGGGCCAGCCAAGACCCCTTGCGAACAACAAGGCTGCCGCGATATGCAGCGGCGCCGGCAGCCGCCAGGCGCGCATGTGAAATGCCGGCTCGACCTGCAGCTGCAGCGGTAAACGCAACAGGCCATGCGATTCGTTGCCGCTGCGCACGCTGCGAATCATGCGTATGGTTTCGCTGTAAGCGCCGATCAGGATATGCAAACCATTGTCGAGGTTTGCACCATGCGACACGACGCGACGTGCTCTGCCGCCCAGCGTCTGCGCCGCTTCGAACACCGTGACCGGGATGTTACGCGCCGTCAACTCGACGGCAGCCGCCATGCCGGCCCAACCACCGCCGATGATGGCAACGCGTCTGGCGCTATTGTGTGGTTGGCTCACGCGGTCAGCCAGGTACGCCAGGCAATCCACAATTTGCGGATCGGCGTCATGCTGGCACGCCTTGTCAGCACGCTGGTCGCTTGCCTCTCGATATCGTTCAGCAACGATTGGTATATGGCCGCCATGACGAGGCCGGGTCGCTGCGCGCGGCGGTCGGCGTCAGGTAGTGCCGTAAAGGCACGGGCGTAGAAGTTCCTGGCGCGGGCAATCTGATAACCGATCAGTTCGGTGAAGCGTTTCGATACACGCCCGTGCAGGATATCAGCTGCGTCGACACCGAACCGTTCCAGTTCATCCTGAGGAATGTAAACCCGGTCGCGGCGTGCATCTTCACCCACATCGCGAATAATGTTAGTGAGTTGAAACGCGGTGCCAAGGTTTTCCGCATAGTCGAGTGTGGCTTCTTGGGTGCGCCCGAAAATTTCGGCAGCCATCAACCCGACTACGCCGGCAACGCGATGGCAATACAGCGTGAGGTCCTGGAAACTGTCGTAGCGATTGCGGCTCAAGTCCATTTCCATGCCGGCAATGACCTCATGGAACCTTGATTCAGGCAAGTGAAATGTCTTCACCGCCGGGGCCAGCGCACGCGCTACCGGATGCTGCGGTGATCCGTGAAACAACTCGGAAATCTCATGGCTCCACCACGCCAGTTTGGTTCGCGCCACATCCTGGTCTTTGATTTCGTCAACGACGTCGTCTACTTCGCGGCAAAACGCGTACAACGCGGTAATGGCGCGCCGCCTCTCCGGCGGCAGAAAAAGGAAGCTGTAATAAAAACTCGAGCCGCTTTGGGCTGCTTTCGCCTGACAGTATTGTTCCGGCGTCATGGGTAGGCGAGCGCGGCGCGATAGAGCATGGTGACCCAGTCCAACGGTTGCAATACCGGGCGGTGGCGGAATACATCACCGTCGATCGCGCGCAGCTTCTCCACAATCCGCATGCCGCCGCAGACAATCGTGCGCAGTTCAAGGCCGATTCGTCCGGTCAGCACTTTGCCCAGCGGCGCACCCGCGTTCAACATGTCGCCGGCACGATTGATCTCGAAACGCATGAATGCCGCCCAGTTGCCAGAGGTGTCCGCAGCAGAAATCTGGCACTCGTCAATACCGAACTTCCCCATTTCGTCGAGAGGAAAGTAGATGCGATTTCGTCGGTAATCCGATTCCACATCCTGCAGGAAGTTGATCAATTGCAGACTGGTGCAAATGTTATCCGAATACGCGACATTGGTTGCGCCGGCTGCGTCGTACAGATGCAGAAGCAAGCGACCGACCGGGTTTGCCGAGCGGCGGCAGTAGTCCAGCACTTCGGCGAAATTGGCGTAGCGCGACTTCACCACGTCCTGCGAGAAGGCCGAAAGCAAATCGCGGAACAAATCGACCGGCAGGCGATAGTGCCTGATCACCTCCATTAATTCGACGAAAAGAGGCGTAGCGGGTGTTCTGTTGCCCTCAATGAGGTCCAATTCACGTTGGTATTGTTGCAAATTGTGCAGCCGTTGCTCGGGCGGGTCGTCGCCCTCGTCGGCGAAATCGTCGGCACTGCGAGCGAAAGCATAGATCAATGCAACCGGCCGGCGCAGCCGACCGGGCAGCAGAATGGAGGCAACCGGAAAATTCTCGTAATGGCCGATACCCATTGCTTTGGCGGACGAAATTATCCCTTGTTAAACAGTATGTTAATTAAAGGGGGTGTTCCGCCCAAGGCGGCATCGAAGTGGCGGTCAGAGGGGCGATTATATTAGAATGCTGCAGTCGCGAAAGTGGCGGAATTGGTAGACGCACCAGATTTAGGATCTGGCGCCGAGAGGCGTGAGAGTTCGAGTCTCTCCTTTCGCACCAGCCCGGTCTGGTCGGCTGTTCCGCTGCCGTTTCCGTTGCTGTGGAAAACAATTAAAACGTCGCTTGTGCATTCCGTTTCGAAGGCTCACACATAGATGCAAACAAATCTGGAAACACTCAGTTCTCTTGAACGCCGGTTGTCGATTGCCGTGTCGATGCAAGAGGTGAATACCGAAGTCGCCAATCGGCTTAAGCGGCTTTCGAAGACCGTCAAGATCCACGGCTTTCGCCCGGGCAAGGTGCCGGTCAAGATCGTCGAGCAGCAGTATGGTGGGCAGGTTCGTCAGGAGGTGCTGGGCGACACCATTCAGAAAAGTTTTGGTGAGGCAGTCCAGGAGCAGAATTTGCGCGTTGCCGGTTTGCCGAAGATCGAGGTCCAGTCGGGTGACGAAACGACTGAGCAGTTCGAATACACTGCGACGTTTGAGATCTATCCCGAAGTCGAGCTCGGCGATTTGACGGCGCTTTCAATTGAGAAACCGGTGGTTGAAGTCGGCGATGCCGAGATCGACAAGACGATCGAGGTGCTGCGCAAACAGCGAGCAGTTTTTGAACCGGTGCAACGCGCTGCGGCAGCGGGCGACCAGGTGAAGATGGACTATCGAGGCACCATCGGCGGCGAAGCGTTCGATGGTGGCACGGCCGAGGGCAATGTCGTGCAGTTGGGTGAAGGTCGGCTGTTGCCCGACTTCGAAAACAATGTTATCGGACTCAGTGCCGGCGAGTCCAAGACCTTCAATATGACATTCCCGGACGACTATCATGGCAAGGAAGTCGCCGGTAAAGAAGCGCAGTTCGAGATCACGGTGCAAGAGGTTTTGGAGCCGCGCCTGCCTGAAATTGACGCCGAGTTTGCCAAATCGCTCGGCGTTGGCGATGGCAACCTGGAAACAATGCGCTCCGAGATTCACGCCAATCTCGAGCGCGAAGTCAAACGCCGAACGATTTCCAAGGTCAAAGAGCAGGTCATGAAAGCGCTGCTCGATTCGACATCGGTCGAGGTGCCGCAGGCGCTGGTCGAGCAGGAAGCCGAGCGCCTGGCGCAGCAGATGAAGCAAGACCTGCAGTCGCGCGGCCTGAATACGGAAAATGTGCCGCTGCCTCACGACGCATTCAATGACGAAGCCAAACGCCGGGTTCGGCTGGGCCTGATCGTCTCCGAGGTGGTGGCCAAGCATGGGCTCAATGCCAAGCCGGAGCAGGTCAAGGAAATGGTAGAGGACCAGGCCAAAGCTTACGAACAGCCAGACGAAGTTCGGCGCTGGTACTACCAGTCACCCGAACGGTTACGCGAAATCGAATCTGTGGTGCTCGAGTCCAATCTGGTCGAGTGGGTCAGCAGTCAGGCGAAAGTTGAGGACAAACCTACGCCGTTTGATGATTTGATGGGGAACGCATAATGAACTGGATGCAAGACAGGATTGACGATCCCCGCGCCCTCGGGCTCGTGCCGATGGTTATCGAGCACAGTGGCAGGGGCGAGCGTGCCTACGATATCTACTCGCGGCTGCTCAAGGAAAGGGTGGTGTTCCTGGTCGGACCCGTGAACGAGATCAGTGCCAACCTGATCGTCGCGCAGATGTTGTTTCTGGAGTCCGAGAACCCGGAAAAGGACATCTCCTTCTATATCAACTCGCCAGGTGGCTCGGTATCGGCCGGGATGGCGATCTATGACACCATGCAGTTCATCAAGCCCGATGTGAGTACCCTGTGTGTTGGCCAGGCGGCGAGCATGGGGGCCTTCCTGCTCGGTGCCGGGGCGCCCAAGAAGCGTTTCGCCTTGCCGAACTCGCGTGTGATGATTCATCAGCCGATGGGCGGGTTCCAGGGGCAGGCCTCGGATATCGAGATTCACGCTAAGGAAATTCTCTACCTGCGCGAGCGGCTTAACCAACTGCTGTCCAAGCATACCGGGCAGGATGTAGAGGCGATTCAGAGAGATACCGATCGTGACAATTTCCTCAGCGCGGAAGAGGCGGTAAAGTACGGTCTGGTCGATCAGGTCCTGGTAAGCCGTTCGGAAACGGGCCAGGCGGCCTGACGGCAGGGGCAGTGTCCAGCGGGGCGGTGAGGAGCAAGGACCGGAATTCGCTTGGAATCTGCGACGGGTTAAGATGTCTGAACACAGTAAGAAGTCCGAATACAAAGAGAAGCTGACATTTGATGGCGTCCATGTCTGACAAAACGGGTGGTGAGAAGCTGCTGTATTGCTCTTTCTGCGGCAAGAGCCAGCATGAGGTCCGTAAACTTATTGCGGGTCCGTCGGTGTTCATTTGTGACGAGTGTATCGAGCTGTGCAACGACATTATTCGCGAAGAGACCCAGGCGGACATCTCCGGTAAAGGCACCAAGTCGGATCTGCCGGTCCCGCACGAAATACGCGAGATACTCGACCAGTATGTGATCGGGCAGGGCATTGCCAAACGCATCCTCTCAGTGGCGGTATACAACCACTACAAGCGGCTCAAGACCGGGCAAAAGTCGGACGATATCGAACTTTCCAAATCGAACATCCTGCTGATCGGTCCGACCGGCTCTGGCAAGACGCTGTTGGCGCAGACACTGGCGCGGCTGCTGAACGTGCCTTTCGTCATGGCGGACGCGACGACGCTGACCGAAGCCGGTTACGTTGGAGAGGATGTTGAAAACATCATCCAGAAGCTGTTGCAGAAGTGCGATTACGACATCGAGAAAGCGCAGCGTGGCATCGTTTACATTGACGAAATTGACAAGGTGTCGCGCAAGTCGGACAACCCGTCGATCACCCGCGACGTGTCCGGTGAGGGCGTGCAGCAGGCGCTGCTGAAATTGATTGAGGGAACCATCGCGTCGGTGCCGCCGCAGGGCGGGCGTAAGCACCCCAACCAGGAATTCGTTCAGGTTGATACCACCGATATCCTGTTCGTGTGTGGCGGTGCTTTTGACGGACTGGACAAGGTGATACGTCAGCGTTCCGACAAGAGCGGCATCGGCTTTGGCGCCGAGGTGCGTAGCAAGGACGACTCCAAAGACATTGGCGTGGTGCTGCGCTCAGTCGAGCCAGAGGACCTGATCAAGTACGGCCTGATTCCGGAATTTGTCGGGCGCTTGCCGGTGATCGCGACGCTCGACGAATTGAATGAAGATGCTTTGATCGAAATTCTCACCGAACCAAAGAACGCCCTGCTCAAGCAGTACAAGAAGATGTTCGCCATGGAAGGCGTGGAACTCGAGATGCGCCAGGAAGCGCTGCGTGCCATCTCCGGCAAGGCACTGGCGCGCAAGACCGGCGCCCGTGGCCTGCGCTCGATCCTGGAACACGCCTTGCTGGACGTCATGTACGACCTGCCATCGATGGAAAACGTCGAAAAAGTCGTGGTGGATGAGGGTATGATCAAAGGGGATGCTAAGCCTATCCTGATCTACTCGGATCGACCGAAAGTGGCTGGTTCGGGGGGAAGTGCTTGACCTGGATACTTGATTCCCGCCGGTACGCCCCCATTTCTATAACTTGGCTATGCGATCAGGTACCCAATGACCGAATCCTTTGAAACACACGAATACGCGGTAACTTACCCACTTCTGCCGTTGCGCGATGTGGTGGTGTTCCCCCACATGGTGATACCGCTGTTCGTTGGCC
>JBFKXV010000050.1:0-9969 GCA_041637935.1 Burkholderiales bacterium
ACTGAACGTAATGGTGTTGTCAATATCCCCAATGCGGTATTCGAGGTCCCAGTCGCCGTTCAGCGAGGCGTGTCCGGTCAGATCGTCCGATGCTGCGACGTCGGCACCGGTGAGCTGTGCCAGCTGGTTTGCGGCTTGCTGGCCAATCTCGCCCTGACCGAAGTTACAGCCGTAGATCAAAATGTCCGCCGTTTCGCTCAGCGACTGACCGATCGTAGCCAGTGCGTCGGCATGCGCGCCATTCATTGACTCGGTCGTCAGTAATGTGCTGCCGAGGGACAATTCACCTTCGCTGCCATGCGACACAATGTGAATGGCTTCGACGTTGCTTCGCCCGGTCATCGCGTCCTTGATCTGCTCAACGCCGTCTCGCTCGCTGTCAATCAGCACCACCTCGAGACTTCGTGATTCGTCCGCGGACGAGATCAGGTCATCGAGAAGGGTCTGGTAATCGGGCGTGGCGGTGTCGACGAACACCAACTCGACGTTGTTGACGTACTCGGTGCTGGAAGCCGGCTCGACATCGCTTGTTTCGCGCGACAACGGTTGATGGTCTTGCAACGTGGCGAGGTTGGCATCGCCATCGAACAGCGGTGACAAATCCGCCGAGTGCAGGATGCGCGGTTCGAGTTCCTCCATCAGCATCGGCACGGTTTCAATGACCGGGTCGGACATAGCCGCGCCCGCAGCTGCTGCGCGCGCGTCTGCCCCGACCCTGGTTTCGGGTCGCCGCGGTATCAGCAATTTGCGCAATAACTGCAACATCAGCGGGCGTCCTAACGTCGTTTCTTCGCCGCGTTACTTGTTCGCGGCGCGGCAAGCTCACTGTCGAGCTTGAGGTTGATCTGGCGTGGTCCTGCGATATCGGCAGGCTTTGGCGCGGTCGATTTCTTGGCGTGCGCAGAGGGCTTGTTGTTGATCAGGTTTGCCCGGCAACGCAGTCCCGACGGAACCACGCCACCCGGGTTGGGCAGCTCCGCGCGCACCCGGAAGGTGTTGCTTGCCGGGTCGACCAGCCGGTCGACCAGAACAATCGATGCGTCAAGCGGCTCGGCCTTCGGCAAATCCGGAAGCACCCGTGCCACCATGCCTTTTTCGACTGTCCCGAATAAATCGGCAGGCACTACGACTTCGATGCGCAACGGGTTGATACGCGCGATACGGAACATCGGCCGCTCTTCGATACGCTCACCAACATTTACGTAGCGCTCGGCGATAATGCCGTCGAATGGCGCGCGAATGGCACGTTTGCGCAACTGCGCCCGTGCCAGGTCGAGTTCGCGCTGCGCGACTTCTCGCTGTTCACGCGCTTGAATCAGTTTTTGTTTTGCGACCTTGGTTTCCGCGCGCACTTTCTCTAGTGCCTGCTGGGAAATGAATTTGCGTTCGACCAGATCCTCGGCACGCGCCAGGTTCTGTCGCTGATACTCGTAATTGGCTTCGGCGGCCTTGAGGTCGGCATCGGCCTTGGCACGTGTTTGTGCCACGTTGACCGAGGCACGTTCGGCGTCGGCGTGCAGGCGTGCCAATAGTTGTCCGCTGCGAACGAAGTCGCCGCGCTCAACCCGCACCGACGCGACGACACCGGTTACCTGGCTGCCGACTTCGGTGACGCGTTCGGGGGTGATCAGGCAGCGGTGGCCTGGCGCCGCCCAGACACTGCCGGCGCAGATCGCTGCAAGGACAAGAAGTGTGAGTTGTTTGGCTTTCATTGTGTCTGGCGCTTTACTCCACGGGGCGTCCGAAAATCCGGCCGCGCTCCTGTTGTTGATCGCGTAACAGCAAGGCATGGCGCTGATCGCGGCGGCGCAGTTCCTCAAAAAACTGTGACACGCGCAGCAGCAGGCGAATCAACCAGCGCGGTGTACCGATGCCGTGAACGGGGATGCGTTGGCGCAATCGCAACGGAATCCACTGCACCAGTTGCGGCGCGTCCGCTGCCAGCATGATGTCGGCACTGCCGGGATCGCCCTGTCGTGCACAGCGGCCAATCATCTGGCGATCGATTCGCGCGGAGACGTTGAGCTGACAGCAAATGACGTGCAGCCCGCCGCCGTCTGCAACGCCAGCAGCCAGTTCAATGTCGGTGCCACGGCCTGCCATGTTGGTCGCGACGGTGATCCGCCCGCTCTGGCCGGCGGCGGCGACCAGTTCCGCCTCCGCCGCATCGTGGCGCGCATTGAGTACGGCGTGTGTTACATCGGCGTCGTTGAGCCGGCGCGACAGTTCATCGGAATCGGCAACAGAACCGGTGCCAATCAGCACTGGCCGGCCGCGTTGGCTCAGTTCCAGTGCGCGCGCGGTGACGGCATCCCAGCGTGATGCACGGTCGGGGTAAAGACGGTAGTCTGTTTGCTGCCGCTGACACGGCAAGCGCGTTGGCACTTTCACCACACGCAACCGGTAAACCGAGCGCAGTTCACCGCTCGCTTCCTGCAGTGTTCCACTGAGTCCGGCCAGATGCAGGTAGCGCCTGAAGAAACGCTGGTAGGTGATTTGTGCCGCGGTGTATTGTGCTTCGCGCGGCCGGCAGCCTTCTTTCAATTCGATCAACTGGTGCAGGCCGCGCGACCATTGCCGGCCAGTGGCGACGCGGCCAGTGGTTTCATCAATGATCTCGACCTGCTCGTCACGCACCAGATAGTGCTTGTCGCGCTGGAACAGGTGCAATGCGGCAAGTGCGAGACTGATGATTTCTTCCCGGTGGCGGCGATTGTGCCAGCTGGCGTCGGCCGATTCAGGCAGTTGCTCCAGAGCGTTACGGCCGTCTTGCGTCAACTCTGCTTGCATTTGCGCCGGTTGCAGGCGGTAGTGGCGTTCATCCAGTTCTCGGCCTACCTCCAGAGCCAGTCGCAACGAGTCTGCCTCTGCGGCATTGGCGGTGCGCTCGGAGAGAATCAGCGGAACACCGGCTTCATCGATCAGTATGCTGTCGGCTTCGTCAACGATCGCCATGCACAAGCCGCGCAACAGTGCACCGTCAGCAGTGTTGGAGGTCAGCTGTGCGGCGCGCAGTTCGAGGTCGTTACGAAGCCGCCCGTGCAGCATGCGGTCGCGCAGGTAATCAAACGCAAGTTGCTGCGCCGTGCAGTAAGTGACATTGCAGGCATAGGCACGGCGGCGCGCATCGCGGTCTGACTGCTGTACTACCGATCCGACACTCAGACCCAATGCACGGTACAGCGGCAACAGTGTTTGCGCGTCGCGTGTGACGAGATAATCGTTTGCTGTCATGACGTGCACCGGGATTCCGGCCAGCGCGGCGGTAGCGGCGCACACGCCCGCGGCCAACGTCTTGCCTTCACCAGTGGCCATCTCGGCGAGCTTGCCGTCGAGCATGATTGCGGCGGCTGTGAACTGGGTGACAAACGGTTGCTTGCCAAGCGTGTCGTGCGCAAATTTGCCCACCAGTGCCAGTGCTTCACATACAAGTTGGTCGGCCAGACCATGCATCGCCATCTCGCTGCGCACCCGTTGCAGCCGCTCGCGAACAGCGGCTTCGTCGAGCTCGGCAAGCTCCACACTGATTGCAGCAGCGCGCCTGGCGATACCTTGATAATGTCGACTCTGACCTGGTAAACGGATTGATTGATGGCGTGCGCCGGTGCGCGAGACCAAGGCGCGCAAAATCGGAGTGGCCGAAATTGCATCGCGCCAAATTGAATGACGGCGACGCTCGCTACGCTCGGGGTAGGCACCGAGTACGATTCCGGGAATGGGCAGAGTAGCGGCTCTCATGCGCCTCCCGGTTCCACTTTGTCGAGAAATACCTGCCGCAACCGCCGCGTCCAACGATGGGCAATCGGTTCGGCACCGTGATCGAAGCGCACCCAGGCACGGCTTCCGACGCGTTGCAGCGTGCTTGCCGGTAGCGTCAGATCGACCAGAATGACCGGCTCCAGAACTTGCAGACCGGTTTCGTCTGCCGGGTCGGTGCGCAATGGACCGCCGCCGCGCTCACCGAGTGCGGCGCCGGGTAATTGCGAGGTCGCGGCCGGTGTTTCGCGCAGCAGTTGCGCGGTCAATGCTGAGTCGGGCGAATCGGCAATATGTACCTGTGCAGTTTGGCGTGAACCGCGCACCAGTGCAGCATCGTATTCGGGCACGGCAGCCTTGACGCGAATTGCGCCGCGATCGAGCACGTAGCCAAGCGTCTCACCCTTGAGGACGAACGTGCCGGAAAGGTCATCGCCGTACGGCATGACAAGCGTGCCGCTGCTCTGAGCGCGTACCGTCAGCTGAGCGATCCGCTCTTTGACTTGCTCCACTTCGGTCATCAAGCCGAGGATTTCCTCCTCGACGCGTTGCGCTTCGGCAGTATCGGTGAGCCACGCACTGAACTGGCGCGACTGCAATTCTTCGAGACGGCTCTCGAGGCGAACTTCTTCGGCTATCAAAACCAGGTCTTCCATCACCACCAGAACGTCTCCGGCGCCGACTTGGTCGCCGTCGCGAGCTGTCAGCGTGCGTACGAAACCGTCGGTGCCAACGCGCACGTGGGCATGTTCCGGCAGCCAGACAATACCGGGTGCGATGGTGTGATGCGGCAGCGGCACCGCGTAAGCGAGGGTCGCCAGTCCGGTCAGCATGGCGCCTGCAACGATGGCGGCACGCCATCTGCGGGCGCGCGACGCAACCGACCAGCGTACCTGTTCGATCATTCCCCAAAGCGGTTTGATCAGTACGGTGGTGACCATCAATGCGCCGGCGGCGGCTGCAAGGAAAACCGAATAGCCGGCGATCCACAGCACGATCAACAACGAGATCATGATGCGATAGCCGAACGACAGCGGCGCGTAGAACAGCAGCCATTTCCGCTCGCCCGGGGCGGCGCCCGGTGCCGCCGCGGCTGACTTGCCGGCTACCAGCCGCAACAGGATGGCACGCCAATAGGTGCGGCTGCGCGGCCCGAGGCTGGGCATGCCGATCGCGTCGCACAGCACGTAGTACCCGTCAAAACTGAGTAGTGGATTGGCGTTGAACAGCAATGTAGAGACACTGGCAATGAATGCGATCACCAAAGCGGTGTCGTGGACAAGTCCGGGCTGGGCGCTGAGCCAGACGGCAAGGGCAATCGCGGCGATTGCCAGTTCAACCATGATGCCGGCGGCGCCGACGGTGATGCGGTGATGTGGTTCGCGGAAGGCGGTACTCGCAGAGGCATCAACATACGGCGCTGGAACAAGTACCAGCAAGCTGAAGCCTGCTTCGCGCACTTCACCGCCCCAGCGGCGAACAGCCAGACCGTGTCCGAACTCATGCAACAGCTTGATTGGCGGGTAGCACAACCAGGCAAGCACCAGTGCCCGCGGGCTGGTCATCAACTCAGCGCCGTGCGCTTTCAGTTCCGGCCAGTTTGCGATCGCCGCTGCGCAGCCGATGGCAACAGCGAAGCTCCATATCCACAACGCGGTACGGCTCAGTAACAGCGGACCAAGCCAGGCAAGACGGCGCAGTATCGGCGTCGGATTGCCCAGCGGAATGCGGAACGCGAAGGGGTTGATGAAAGCGCTCCGGCGGCGCTTGCGGCTGGCGGCGGCAGAGTCTGCAATCGCCGTTGCATCAGCGGCGATTTCGTAGCTCAACAACGATTGGTTTTCGAGTTGATTCAGCAGGGCGATGATCTCGTCCTGGCTGGGTGCATCGTCACCGAGATCCTTGAGCAATATGTCCCAGACATCCTGCACGCTGCGACGGCCATCGCAGCGACCGATGAACTGGTATGCCTTGTTATTGATGCGAAACTGGCGACCGCTCGCGGCACCGGTCAGTACATGCCACGACTGATCGCGGTACTTCTGACGCTGGATTCGTACATCGGGGCGCAACTGCGGATGCAGATCGGCGACGCGGTACCAGAGTTGACTGAACAGGGAACCCGGCATCGGCTAAATCCCCAACGACCAAACAGTCAGGCGCCACCAATTGAGCAGCCTGCGCGATGCGATCCATCCGATCGGTCTTTCGCCGCTATGGATACGCGCCACGCCGCGCAGCCCGGGCTGCAGCAAGTCATGCGTTGTATCCAGTTTGGCGAACACCTCGAAAAAATTGCGGCCATCGCGTGCGCTCGCGACGGGTGTTACGCGTTCCACCACGAACGGCAGCTTGTGCTCGGTCAGTGCGCCGAGCACCACCTCGCCACGCTGGCCGGATTCAATGGCGGCGATATCGCGGTCATCGACTTCGACCACCAGCCGGTATTCGCCTTTTGGCGCGATGGTGAGCAGCACCTCGCCGCGTTTGACGGGCGCACCAAGTGATTGCATCAGGTCGCCTGCGATGACCAGGCCGTCAAACGGCGCCGCGATACGGCCGCGCTCGAGCCAGGTATCGATCAACGCGATCTGGGCGCGTGCCTCGTCCGCTTTCGCTTCACTGATAATGAACTGTCCTCGGTCTGACAGCGCCAGCGCGGCGGGCGCGGCTGTTTCGTGCTGGGCAAGAGCGCTTTCCCATTTGCGGCGCTCGAGCAGCATCTCATCCTCACTCAACTCAGCGAGCAGTTGGTTGGCCGTGACGGCATCACCGGGCTGCACATACGCGTTGCGCAAGAAGCCATCTGCCGGGGCGACCAGCGAAGCCTGTATTGCGCCTTCCAGCCGGGCGGAGGCGCTGACGTTGTAGTCGGCAGGAATAAATGCAAGCGCGGCCAATGCGGCGACCGATGCGGCGGCGGTGACTCGCACCAGCCAGTTTCCAGAGCCGAACACGCCGCCCGGTGCTTCTTGCAAGCCGCGGCCAAGCCGGCGATACCACGGACGCAGCGCCTGGCGTTTGAGAAGCAGGATGGGACCGGCGAGGCTGACCACGTGCTCGCAGACTTCGATGCGCTCTTTGTCCAGCGGTTGCGATGCATTTGTCATCAAGGTGACGGCGCCGAACACTTCGCCGTCGCTTGCCATTGGTACACTCAGCACAGAGCCGTCGCCATAGCGGGCCAGTGCTGCATGGGCGCGCGTGACCTGTACGTCTTCAGCAACGGGCGGATAAACGACGCTGCGCTGCTGGATAATGGCCTCATCCATTGCAGCGCCAAGCGCTTGCGCAAATTCTGACTCGGGCTGGAAGTCCTCCATGCGCGACATGGCAGCAACGACAGCGTGGCCGTTGTCGTCGAAGCCGACACTTGCCTCGTCTGCGCCCATCAGCGCAGCGATCTCGCCGGCGAAAGCGGTCGCAGCTGACTCCGGGCGGGCTCGCGAAAGCACGCCGGCGATCAGACGCAGCACCTTATCGGACTCCATGAGCCTCCCTCGAAAACGTTCTGGACTTGACGCGCTATAGCTGTTTCCCGTGAATGAATTTCGCCATGTTCACAGCGCTATAATCCGTCCCCCTTTTTGCGCACACCGAGTGCGCTGCTGCGCACATAAGGTCAACGCGCGCAACGCAAACTACTTAGCAGAATGCAAGCTCTGTGCCCTTGGCCGGGATTAATGGCAGGTAAATTTTATTTATATAAAATAGTGCGTTACGAATTGATCTTGAAGTAAGATGTCGACTTGTCGACAGAACAAATTGCTGTTCTGATCTTCTCTGTATGGAGAAGAATTTCTTGTTTGTCTTACTTGCTGCGAGTGCCGCCGACGGACGTTAATCGCACTTTCGACGTGCCCGCTTTCTTGGTCGTCGTGTCATTAACCGGAGCGGTTGTAAGAAACTGTTCGGCGAAGCGTTCAGGATCAATCGGCTTGGACACCAGGTAGCCCTGATACTCATCGCAGCCAAGCTGTTGCAACGCGGCGAGTTGTCGTTCCGTTTCCACGCCCTCGGCAGTGACACGCAGTTGCAGGCCATGGGCCATGGCAATAATGGCTTTGATGATCTCGGCGTCGTCGCGATCGGTCTCGATGTCGCGGATGAAACTACGGTCGATCTTGATCGAGTCAATCGGTAGCCGCTTGATATAAGACAGCGATGAATACCCGGTGCCGAAATCATCAACCGCGATACGCACACCCGATTGGCCGAGCGTGCGCAGCATCATGGCATTGGCTTCGAAGTGATCGAGCAACAAGCTCTCTGTCATCTCGAGTTCGATTTGCTTTGGATCGACTGCGCATTCAGTGTAGGTGCGAGTCACGTACTCGAGGAAAGCGTCCGGGTCGAGCAACTGTCGCGCGGAAATGTTGACGGCGACGCGAATCGGCGGGCAGCCGCTATCTTGCCAACGGCGCAACTGGGCGCATGCTTCCTTGAGCACCCACTGACCGATCGGTTCAATCAGGCCGGAATCCTCGGCAACCCGGATGAAATCGACCGGCGCCACCAAGCCGCGTTCCGGATGGCGCCATCGCAGCAATGCTTCAGCGCCGATGACGCTACTGTCACTGACCCGTGTCTGCGGCTGATACACCAGAGCGAATTCCTCGTTTTCGATCGCCTTGCGCAGCGCGACTTCGACTTCGTGGCGAATCATGGCGCGCTCGTTCATGTCCGCCGAGAAGAACTGGTGATTGTTCCTGCCACGTTCCTTGGCGTGATACATGGCGGTGTCGGCGTTTCTCAGCAGTGCGCTGGCGTCTATTCCGTCGTCGGGATAAAGACTGATGCCAATTGACGAAGATGTGTTGATCTGCTGGCCTTCGACGTCAAACGGGCGCGCCATTGCTTCGGTGATCTTGGCGGCGACCTTGGTGGCATCGGCCGGATCCTTCAGGTGCGCGAGGCAAATGACGAATTCGTCACCGCCCAGCCGCGCCACCGTGTCGACCGCGCGAATGCATTGGGTCATGCGCTCGGCCACGGCTTTAAGCAGCCCATCGCCGGTTTCATGACCGAGTGAGTCGTTAACGTTCTTGAACCGGTCCAGGTCAATGAACAGGACCGCCACCGAGGTCTGGTCACGTTTTGCCGCTTCGATGCTCTGTTGCAGGCGATCCTGGAACAACAGACGGTTCGGCAATTCGGTCAGCGAATCGCGTGTGGCGAGGCGGATGATCCGCTCTTCGGATTCCTTCAGATCGGTGATGTCCTGGGCGGTGCCGCGGTGACCGATACGATCTCCCTCCGCGTCGTAGAGTGGAACCGCGCTGACCCGCTGCCAGCGGATTTTTCCGGATTTGTCGATCAACCGGTTCTCGAGGCCACGAAACGTGCCGTCGGGTTTCATGTTCTCAGTGAACCAGGCTCTGACTCGCTCGGCTTCCCCCTCGGGCATCAGGACTGTGGCCGGTTTGCCAATCAACTCTTGCGTCGTGTAGCCGAGGAACTCGCTGATCTTCGGTGTCAGGAAAGTAAACCGACCCTGGCGGTCGTTCTCCCACAAATACTCACCGGCAACGTCGGCAATATCACGGAAGCGTTTTTCACTTTCGCGCAAAGCGCGCTCGGTGGCTTCCCGTGCCGCTTGCTGCTCAAAGCGCCCCAGCGCAAATGACAGATTTTCCGACAGCTGCGAAAGTAGTTTGACCAGGTCATCATCGAAAAGTCCGCTCTCCGCAGCATACAAATGCAGGGTGCCAACGACTTTTCCGGAACGCCGCAACGGAAATATTGCGTAGGCGCCAACGTTCGCTTCGCTGATACAGCGATCCAGTTGCTCGTGAGTGTCACCGGTGCGCGCGTTGACGATGCACGGCTCGCCGGTAAACAGTAATTCAATGATTCTGTTGTCGCGGTCGGCGTGCTCGGGATCGATTGACATGCGCACGTTGTCCGGGAACCGGCCATGCGCGCCGGCGCAGGCCACCGGGTCGATCTGCCGCGTCACATTATTGGCCAGACCAATCCAGGCGAACAGGAAATGCCCCGACTTGACTGCGGCGTTGCAGGTGAACTCAAACAGCTTGATCGAACTCTTGGAGTGAATGATGGCGTGATTGATGATGGAAAGCAGAGCGTAGTAATCACGGAAAGTCGAAACCCGCCGTTCGCGTCGCTTGCGCTGGCTGACGTCCCTGGCAATGCCGCGGTAGCCTGTGAAAACGCCATTGGAGTCGAGCCGCGGTTCGCCGCTGATGCTGA